>JAMOSR010000079.1 GCA_027062985.1 Nautiliaceae bacterium | reverse complement strand
CCTACTAGAATTTATGTAAAAGATTTTAAAAAACTGAAACCTTTTATAAACGCTTTGGCTCATATTACCGGAGGAGGAATTGTAGAAAATCTTCCAAGAGTGCTTCGGGATGATTTGGAAGCGGTTGTTTATAAAGATAAAATAAAAATCCTTCCGATATTTGAGTTTATGAAAAAATATGTAGATGAAAATGAAATGTTTAGAACGTTTAATATGGGTGTAGGAATGATTTTGGCGGTTGATAATAAAAATGTGGATAAAGTGTTGTCTTTAAGTGACGGATATGTTATTGGAGAGATAAGAAAAGGATTAAAAGGAGTAAAACTGATATGAACCCCTCCCGTTTGCTTTCTAAAATAGTTGTTAAAATAGCAAGAACTTCTTTTCCAAAATCCATTCAATGTTTTATAAACAGACTTTATGTAAAATTTTTTGATATAGATATGAGCGAATATACACCCGAGGACCCTTGTGAATATCCGACTCTCAACGACCTTTTTATTCGCCATAAAAAATATATCGAATTTTATGAGGATGAAGATATTGTTGTAAGTCCTAGCGATTCTTTGGTGATAGCCGATGGAGAGATAGAAGATGGATATGTTTATCAGATAAAGGGTAAAAAATATAAATTAAAAGAATTAATTCCTTATGAAACTAAACTTAATGGAGGATATTTTATAAATCTTTATCTTTCTCCAAGGGATTATCACAGATATCATGTCCCTGTTGATATGGAAATAGTAAAAGCTACTTATATTCCGGGTGAGCTTAAGCCCGTTAAACCTTCTCAGCTTGAAAAGGAATTGGTTTTTCCAAAAAATAAAAGAATTGTTTTAAAATGTAAAGACAAAAAAGAGAGGTATTTTTATTTTGTGGCTGTAGGGGCTATGATTGTGGGAAAAATTCATATGAATTTTGATGAAAGACTTCAAAAAGATTATGAGAGTGTTATAACTTTTGAATATGAAACTCCTGTAAAATTGAAAAAAGGCGATGAGCTGGGCAGGTTTGAGTTTGGTAGTTCTATTTTGCTCTTTTTTGGACCTGAGCATTTTAAATATTTAAATCAGAAAGATTATGTGGAAGTGGGGGATATTCTAGGTGAAATTTATTAAAAGGTCTGTTTTTTTTATTCTTCTTCCCGTTTTTGTTTTTGCCGTGGATAAACAAAAGCTGCTTGACTGTTATGAAATATTCGACCAAAGAAAAGCGGAGCTTGAAGCTGAAGCCGAAAAAATCCTCGAACAAAAAGAGGCTTTAGAAGCTTTAAAAAACACTTATATGGCCCTTATAAAGAAAAAAGAGGAAAAGCTTAAAAAAAAAGAAGAGGAAATTAACGCCACTTTAAAAAAAATAGAAGAAGAAAAAAAACTTATTCAAAAACTTGTTAAAGAAAACAAAAAAATACTTGAAGCCATAAAAAAAGCCAAACTTGATAAAGTTGCTCAAAGTTATGCAAAAATGAGACCCAATAATGCAGCTAATATTTTACAGACTATGAAAGAAAAAGACGCGTTGGAAATTTTACAAAAACTCCCTCCAAAAACGGTTGCTAAAATATTTGCTAAAATGGAGCCTAAAAAAGCGGCGAAACTCAGCGAAGCATTACTGAAAATAAAGGACACCCATGAATCAGATTGAAGCCATTACCTCTTTACATTTAAGAAACGAAGTTCAGTTTTTTACGTTTTCCCTCGAAGAAAACGGAGATGTTTATGCGATGAATATTTTTAAAATAAAAGAAATTTTAAAATATCAGGGAAAAGTAGTTGAAATAGGCAGTGAAATCCCTTTTATTGAGGGAATTATCAATGTAAGAAATATTACCATCCCCGTAGTGGATTTGAGAAAGTGGTTTTTTTATGACGGGACAAATAAGGATTTGAGTGAGTATGGGATTAAAAGTAAAGATTATTTGGTAATGATTTGTGATTTTAGCGGGGTTTTGGTAGCCGTTAGGATATATAAGGCTTACGGTCTTTTAATAAAAAGCTGGGATGAATTTGTAAGAAACGATAATATTTCTTCTCATCAAAAGATTATAGGATATGTTAAAGAAAAAGATAAAATTATTCAAATTGTCGATATGGAAAAGATGGTGGATGAGGCTTTCGGTATAGAGGAAGCTAAATTAAAAGAGATGGATGTTGTAACAGAGCTTGGTATAAAAGACAAATATATACTTGTGGCGGATGATTCAAAATCGGTGTTAAATGTTATGGAAAGAATTATGAAAAAACTTGGCGTTAAATATATGTTGTTTAAAAACGGGGAAGAGTTGATTGATTTTATATTCTCAATTCCTAAAGAAAAAATATTCGCTATTATTACCGATTTGGAAATGCCTAAAAAAAGCGGTTTTGAGGTGATAAAACAGGTAAAAAACTCTTCTTATAAAGATATTCCTATAATAGTTAATTCCTCTATGAGCGGAAAATCAAATGAAGAAATGGCTAAAAGCCTTAACGCCGACGGTTTTGTATCAAAATCCAATCCCGTTGAAATTGAAAAATTTTTAAGGAATTTTATCAATGAAAGCACAGATAATACTTAATGTTAACGCTCAAAAGCATTTAATAGCAAAAGCTTTAACCAAATATATCGATTTTTCAAAAAGGGTATATATAGCGTACGGGTCTACAAATCATTATCTGCTTTATCATTTGGGAATTGAATATAAAGACGCTTATATTGCGGGATGTTTTTATAACAATGCTTTAAACGTTACCAAAAAAAGACCTTTACCTGTTGTTTTGGATAATAAAAAAACGGTTGACATAAAAGATTTTGATATAAGTAAAAGCGATTTTTTTATAAAAGGGGCAAACGCTCTGTGGTATGAAAGCGGCAAAAAATACGCCGCAGTTGCCGTAGCTGATGATAAAGGAGGGACTTACGGCAATTTTTATATAAAAGCGGCTGCAAGGGGAAGCAGGGTCATTATCCCCGTTTCTCATGAAAAACTTATTCCTTATTATGTTCCTTCAAGTCAAAATGTTGATATGGCAATGGGCAGTAAAATTGCTATGTTTAAATTTTTTTACGGAGAAGTTTTTACGGAAGTAGAAGCTTTTGATTTTTTATTCAATCTAAATGCGAAAATTATAGCAGGCGGAGGAATTTTAGGCAATGAGGGAAGTGTTATAATGGAAGTCGAAGGGGAAAAGAAAGATATAAAATCTGCTTTTGATTTTGTAAAACACTATTCTTTTGAGTTAAATTTCACTGTTGAAACTTTATTTTAAATCTTTTTTTTCCATTTTGATGTAATCGATATCTTTAAAAAACAAAATATTTCCTTTTTTTGTCTTTTTGACTTTATAAAGGGCTAAGTCGGCGTTTTTAAATCTCTCTTCGAAAGGAGCTGCTTTATCAGAACATACTCCTGCACTTAAAGAAAGTTTTTTTTCCATTTTGCTGTCAAACTGTTGTTGAATTTTCCGTAAATTTTTATTGATGGTGTTTATTATGCTTATTATCTGTTTTTTGTTTTTATTTGTGCATATTAAAAATTCATCCCCTCCCCATCTTCCGATAATACCGTCTTTAAAATATTTTTTTAGAAGCCAGGCAAACTCTTTTAAAATTTCATCACCTTTTTCATGGCCGAAAGTATCGTTTATGTATTTAAAATTATCAAGGTCTACAATTAAAAAGTGTTGGCATGGAAATTTTTCAAGTGCTTTTTCAAATCCCCGTCTGTTGTATACACCCGTAAGTTTATCGGTAGTTGCTTTTTTACTGTATTCGTCAAGCACTTTTTCAATAAAATTAATTTTTTTTCTAAAAACGGTAAAGAACATCAAATAAAAAACTGCAATCAAGATTAAATAAAAAATTATTACCGTTAGGATAACAGGTTTTAACGCTTTTATAACTTCTTTGTTTATATCGTTTGAGAGTTTTTCGATTTTGCTGTATTTAATTCCGAATCCGAAGAAAATATTCAAAGGTTTAAATTGTTCAAAAAAATAAAATTCGTCTTTTTTAAATTCTCCGGTTATTTTTTTACCGTTTTGATAAATGATGATTCCGGGTATGCTTTTAAGCATTGAGAGTATGTTTTTATTTATATCACTTTTGTCTATATTCTCAATATTAAACTCGGTTTCTATTATAAGATGATATGCCGGGGAGTATTTTATTAAATAAAATTTATTCTCTTTTATTACGGCGCATTTCCCGTAATTTTCAAAAGGGTCGCATATTTTTTTGTAATCGAATCTTTTTCCTATATTTTCAGGATTTTTGGAAATAAGGATTTTATTATTTTGAATAATGTCTATATCTTCATCGTATAAATTATATATGTATTTAAAAAGAAACGGTTTATAATTTTTAAAATTAAGCTTTTCAAGCGTTTTTAATAAAATAATCAGTTTATCGGTATCGTTTTCAATTAATTTTTCCTGGTTTTTGATTTTATTCGTTAAAATACTTTTATAATATTTATTTAATACGTTTTTTATTAAGTATAGTCTGTTATCCATATTTTCATTGATTATAAAATTATATTGATATGAAGATGTTATCGATATAGCCGTTTTGGATTCTATCTTGTATGTCCAGATATTTAAAATGATAACGGATATTATAAAAAGAGTAAATATTCCTAAAGTATAAAAATATATTTTTTTTACCATATAATATCTTTTGCGTAATGTTTAATAAACCATTTAGGCAGTTTGAAGTCTATTTCCTTAGCCCGTTTGGCATTTATAAAATAGACTGCTTTAGGAGCGTTTATAATTTGGGGTTTTGGGTTTTTCGGATAATTTAATACGATTTCCCCGAGACTTTTTCCCATTTCAAAAAAATCCACGCCCCCAAATCCTAAAAAACCCATTTTTGTAAAAACTAAATTGACGCTTATGTCCGGTTTTTTGATGTTTTTTAAATAGATGTCTTTAAGTTTGTAAAAAGGTGTTTTTTTATGGTCGGTTTTTAAAGACATAGTAAAAGGCATAAAAAGTGTAAATTCGTTATTGTTATTTATTTCTTTTGTTTTTTGTTTTAATTCGTTAATGTTTTTACATTCAATAAAAATAAGTTTTTTTTCAAATTCGGTGTTTTTAAGTTCCGTTAAAATTTGGTTTTTAACAATCTCTCCCACTCCTTTGCTGTAAAAAAGGGCTATTTTATTTACCGGTTTTATTTTATTGAATGTGGTTAGAATTTCTTTTATATGGAGTTTTTCATAAACCCCTGAAAAAAGGCTTTTGTTTAAATGATATTTTTTTTCATAAATGCTAAACGGGATGTTAATTCCTGAGAAAAAGATTTGTTTTCCTTTTTTGGAAGCCGGGATTCCAACTAGTTTAAAAGCCGCATCGTCAAATGTTACAATATAATCGTATTTGTTTATGTTTTTTAAAATATTTTCAGCTTTTTGG
>JAMOSR010000078.1 GCA_027062985.1 Nautiliaceae bacterium | reverse complement strand
TTTGGTATAATTTTGAAAAAAAGGTCAAATATGCTTATAAAAGAACCTCAAGTTCCTTTTATTGCCAGAAGAATAGCTATCGATTTGTTAAACAGCGGATATGTCACCTTTCCTAAGGGAATGGATAATGCCATTAAAGAGATAGAAGAGATAGTATTGGACGATGTTTTATGGGAGAGGGAAATAGAAGATAAAACAAGGGAAATATTGGCAAAACAGGAAGAGGAAAACGAGTTTCTTTTTTATGACGTCGATAGACGGGAGCTTTTTAAGCTGTTAAAAAAAGAGATAGCAAAAGAAGAGGGATTTAATATAAAAAAAGAGGACAGATTCGACGAACTTGCTTCTTTTTTGGTAAAAGAGTTATGGGATAAGGAACTAATAGATTATGATGTAAGAGACGGTAAAATCAAAAATATTATTTTTAATTCCTTAATGAGCTTTTTAAATAAGGAAAAAGAAGCAAGAGACGCTGTATATGAAAAAATGGAACATTACAAAAGGCCTCTTGTGCCTGGAAGTGATGAATGGGAACTTGTATTTCAAAGACTTTACGAACAGGAACTTAGAAAAAGAGGACTTATTTAAGTGAAAAATGAAAGGTTTTTAAAGGAAAAATATGAAAGTTAGCATTTTACTTGAAAACGGAATGTTTTTCGAAGCTAAAGGTTTTGGAGCAAAAGGAACCGAAGTTGGAGAAATAGTTTTTAATACTTCCTTGAGTGGATATCAGGAAATTATTACAGACCCAAGCTATGCCGGGCAGTTTGTTGTTTTTACAATGCCGGAGATTGGAAATGTGGGTGTAAATAAAGATGATATGGAAAGTAAGGGAGCTTGGCTTAAAGGTGTAATTGTTAGAGAATATGTGGATAATTTTTCAAATTTCAGAGGTGAAAAAAGTTTGGGGGAATTTTTAAAAGAACAGGGAGTTTTAGGAATAAGTGATATTGATACTAGATTTTTGACTAAAACGATAAGACATGAGGGTGCTATGATGATGATAGCATCTACTGAAATACATGATAAAGAAGAACTTGAAAAAATTTTAAAATCATCTCCAAGAATTGAAGAAGTGGATTACATAAAAGAAGTTACTACAAAAGAACCTTACATTCATCCGCACGGAGCTTGGGATGATAAAGAGTTTAAATACAAAGAAAAAAATACCAATAAAAAAATC
>JAMOSR010000077.1 GCA_027062985.1 Nautiliaceae bacterium | reverse complement strand
ATGTTTATGTGGCAAACGATTTTGACATTTATGAATTAAAAAATTCTATTTGTCGGAAATTTTCGTAATTTTAACATCACTTCCGAAAATTTCTCTTACTTTTCTAATAACGTCTTCAGATTTGTTGTTCAAAACACTAGGGGTGGGTGTGGCGGCTGTTTTTTTAGGTTGATTTTTGGAAGGTTCGTTTGGACATCTTATAACTTCTATTTGTGTTCCTATTCCAAAAATTTCATTTATAAGGGGTCGAATAACTGGTGAAAAGAATCTCCTAAACATCTGTTTACATTCATTATCCGGACAGCTTTCCCATTTTAAAACGCCGTTTTCGAATGATATGAATTTTAGGCTTGTTTCAAAGCATATTCCTAAATCTTCGTCTTTTTCTTTTATTTTTTCTGTTAAAATTTTGAAAAGTTCTTCTCCGCTTGGTGTAAAAATTTCTTCTTTTTTGGGTTTGTATGAATCGATATCTATTTTTTGTTCGAGGTTTTTTATAAGGTCGTCTATTTTATGTGGTTTTGTGGCTTCCATCATTCTAAAAAACATTAAAGTTAGAATAAATTCGTTATCGCTGTGATATTTTATGAGTTCTCTTGTATCGCTTAAAATATTAAAAAACCGTTGCATAGTAATTAAAGGTAGACTTCCGTTAAAAAGTGCTTCTTTTAAATATAATATAATTTCGTCCAAAACAGATTCTATATCATAATCTTTTATTTCCCTGATTATATTTATAACTTCTTTTTTATTAGAATTTAATATAGCCTTGAAAATTTTTGATATTATTTCCGGGTTTACAACTCCTAACATTTCTACGACTTTATCAAGCGTTATTACATTTTTGCTATATGCTATGGCCTGGTCGAGAAGTGTTAATGAATCCCTTACGCTTCCTTTTGCGCTTTTTACTATAAGTCTTAAAGCTTCATCTTCAAATTCTACTTTTTCTTCTATCAAGACTTTTTGAAGATAACTTTCAATAGTGTTTTCTGGGATTTTGTTGAATCTGAAATGTTGAACCCTGCTTAAAATAGTTGACGGTAGTTTTAGAGGGTCTGTTGTTGCCATTATGAATTTCACATACTCAGGAGGTTCTTCAAGAGTTTTTAAAAGGGCGTTAAAAGCTTCGTTGGTTAGCATATGAACCTCGTCTATAATAAATATTTTGTATCTTCCAATAGAAGGTTTATATTTGGTATGTTCTATAAGCTCTCTTATATCTTCTATTTTTCTGTTGCTTGCGGCGTCCATTTCAATAATATCTATGTGTCTGTTTTCGTTTGATAACAGGCAGTTTTCACACTTCTCACAAGGGGATGAAGTAGGACCATGTTCACATTGGAGGGATTTTGCAAATATTCTGGCCGTAGTTGTCTTTCCACTTCCCCGAAGACCGGAAAAGAGATAAGCGTGGGCTATTCTTTTCGTATCGAGTGCGTTGGAGAGGGTTTTTACTATTGCGTCTTGGCCGATAATTTCTTCAAATCTTTTAGGCCTGTATTTAAGAGCTAAAACCAATTAAGAGCCTTTTTTTTAAGAATTATACCAAATGAAAAATCAGGATATTTTGTTTGTGATATAATTTTGAAAAAAGGTGTTATAAATGTTGAAAGAATTAATGTTTGACACTATTTCTCTTATAACGATATTAAATCCAATAGCGGCTGCGGCTATTATGATGTCTCTTGT
>JAMOSR010000076.1 GCA_027062985.1 Nautiliaceae bacterium | reverse complement strand
GGTTTAATATTTTTCCATTCAAACCATGATTTTCTTTCTTTTAATATCTCTTTTATATTCATTTTGGTCCTTAATTACACTCCAGGCAAGGAGGCAGAGGTTTTTTCTTTTTAAATTTTATATCGTAATCGCATTCTTTATAATATGTACCGTATAAACCGTAATTTTCTTCACAATTTTGATAATATTTAAAAGAAATTCCTTTTTTAGTAACACATCCCACAAATAAAAATGGTATTATAAACAAAAAATATTTCATTTTACTTTCTTTTTTATAAAATTATATCAAAGGATAAATATGAAAGATATAAATCAAATTTTAAATATTTTTAAAAAGCTGGTATTAATTCCTCATTGCAGCGGTAACACCGAAGAGATGAGAGATTTTATAATAAGTTGGTGTGAAAATTTTGAATATCAGGTAAATGTTGACAAAGCCGGTAATATTTTGGCGGTAAAAGGTGAGCCGGTTTTATGTCTTCAGTCGCATTACGATATGGTTTGTGTCGGAAAGGCGCCCGATATAAAAATAGTTGAAGAAAACGGATGGCTTATGGCGGAAGATTCTTCTTTAGGAGCGGATAACGGAATAGGCGTGGCTATTATGTTGTATTTAATTTCTCAAAAAAAACCTCTTGAATTTTTGTTTACCAATGATGAAGAAATAGGGTTAATAGGGGCTTTTAATTTAGAGCATCAGATAAAATCAAAATATCTTTTAAATTTAGATAGTGAAGATGAGAATATTTATATAGGATGTGCAGGAGGGGTTGATGCAAGGATAAAATATCCTAAAAGTGTAAAAAAAGTTTACGGAACAAAAGGGGAAATAACAGTAGATAAACTTCCAGGAGGTCATAGCGGGGTGGATATAGATAAAAATCTTCCAAACGCTATAGTGGAGCTTTTAAAAAGAGTTAAAAATACGGCGTATCTTAAAGGAGGGGAAAGAAGAAATTCCATTCCCGTAAGGGCTGTAAGCGAAGAGATATTCGAAGGTATTGAAGAATTTGAGGTATATGATGAAAAATATATCCATTTTTTAAAAGAGCTTCCTCATGGAGTACTAGAATATGACTTTAAATATAAGGTTCCAAGTAAATCCGTTAATTTTGCTTTGCTCGACGGATTTAAAGCAGTACTTAGCGCACGGGCTAACACCAGCGAAAAATTAAAAGAAGTTAAAGAATATATTTTATCTAAAACAAAAGGGGCGGACGTTCAATTTGAGGGAGAATATCCTGCATGGGAGCCTGAAGAGAACGAATTTACCGATTTATTAAAAGAGATAACAAAAGCTCAATTAAAAGTAATTCATGCAGGGCTTGAGTGTGCGGTACTTAAAAATAAATTTCCTGATATTAAAATGGCTTCTTACGGTCCTATTATAGAAAACCCTCATTCAATAAGAGAAAGGGTAAAAATCGAATCGGTAAAAAAAATATATGAAACCGTAACTAAATTGGTCAATTTGTTACAAAAAGTAACATAAATGAATAAAGAAACTTATTTTAAGACGATTTATCTTTGTTAAAGAGTTATAATAAAAAAATTGGTATAAAAAGGAAATGTCGTGAATACGCATAAAATAATTTCGGGTTTTTTCTTTATTTTAGCAATGACGCTTAATTTCGGGTTTGTTTACGGAGACCCTACGGTGATCGAACAGCACAGCGCGTATGAGCTTTTTTTTACAATC
>JAMOSR010000075.1 GCA_027062985.1 Nautiliaceae bacterium | reverse complement strand
TATTTAGTCAGTACCAAAGAGGGTAGGATATGAAATATCTTTATAATAATTTTTACGAATTAGTAGAAAGAAATGCAAAAGAATTTGCTAAAAAACCCGCTTATTTTATAGATGATAAGAAAGTGACATGGAATGAGTTTAAAAGAAAAGTGGATTCTTTTGCCAGAGCTTTGGAATTAATGAATATTAAAAAAGGGGATAAAATTCCTCTTTATGTAGGGAATTCTTTAGAATATATAATAGCGTTGCTTGGAATTCAAAAACTTGGAGCGATTCCTGTCCCTGTTAATACTTTTTTAAAAGAAGATGAAATCGCTTTTATTTTAAATGACGTTGAAGCGGAGATTATGATAGCTTCTACAAAGCTTGCTGGTAATATAAAAAATATAAAAGACAAAACTTCAATAAAGAAGATTATATGGGAAGGAAATTGTGATAGGGTAGATGAAGACAATATTTCTTTTAACGAAATACTTTCAAATTTAGAACCTCATGAACATATAGAGCTTCCGGATATTGACGATTTGGCTGTTATAATTTATACATCAGGAACAACTGGTAAACCAAAAGGCGCTATGTTAAGTTATAGAAATATTTTTTCAAACATTTTGGGAGTTAATGAAATAGTTAAAATTACTTCAAAAGACAGGTTTATAGCCTATCTTCCAATGTTTCACTCTTTTACCATAACTGTGAATTTGTTGTTGCCTCTTTATTCTGCTTCGCCTGTTGTTGTTATCCGTTCTATTATGCCTTTTAGTAATATCATAAAACAGACTCTTCTTAAAAAAGTAACTATTTTTACGGGAGTCCCGGATGTATATTCTGCTCTTAGCAGGGCTAAACTGCCTTTTTATTTTCATTGGTTTAATAAAGTAAGATTTTATATTTCCGGAGCGGCTGCGCTTCCGGGCGAAGTGCTTGAAAGGTTTTCAAAAAAATTTAAAAAAGGGAAACTTTTAGAAGGTTACGGTCTTAGCGAAACCTCTCCCGTTGTTGCTGTAAACAGACCTTATCTTCAAAAACCGGGCTCTGTAGGTCCTGCAATTCCGGGAGTCGAAGTAAAAATAGTCAATGAAGAGCTGGTAGAAGTGCCTTTAGGAGAAACGGGTGAGATAATAGTTAAGGGCGATAATGTAATGCAGGGTTATTACAAAAGAGAAGACGCTACGGCTGAAACTATTATTAACGGTTGGCTGTTAACAGGAGATATTGGAAAAATAGATGAAGACGGATATATTTATATTTTGGATAGAAAAAAAGATTTAATTATAAGTAAAGGCGTCAATATTTATCCAAGAGAGATTGAAGAGATATGTTTGAAGTTTCCGGGTGTTAAAGAGTGTGCTGTTATAGGGCTTAAAGATGATATTCACGGGGAAGTGCCTGTTGCTTTTATAGAGACTGAAGATAATATGGAAATTAACGAAAGAGACCTTAAAAAATATCTCAAATCAAAACTTGCTAATTATAAATTGCCAAAACATATTTATTTTGTAAATAATCTGCCTAAAAATGCTACAGGAAAAGTGTTAAAAAGAGTGCTGAGGGAAAAAGTGAAAGATTATATAAAATAAAAAGAGGCTCAAAATTATAGAGCCGCTTTTGCTTTTTCTACCAAATTAGCAAAAGTTTCAGGTTCGTTCATTGCTAAATCGGCAAGAATTTTTCTATCTAGTTCAATATTTGCTTTTTTAAGACCGTTTATAAATCTTGAATAGCTTATATCATTTAATCTACAAGCAGCGTTAATTCTGACTATCCAAAGCTTTCTAAAATCTCTTTTTTTCTGTTTTCTGTCTCTAAAAGCGTAAACTAAACTTCTTTCAACTTGTTCTTTTGCTTTTCTAAAGTGCTTTCTTCTACCTGAGTAGAAGCCTTTTGCCATTTTTAATATTTTTTTATGTCTTCTTCTTCTAACAGTACCTGTTTTTACTCTCATTATATCTCCTTTTTGTTGGCGTGCATCTCTTGCAACTTAGCGCTTAAGCGCGGAAGCTTTTATGCTTCACTTAGCCGTTTCTTCACTAAAAATTAAATTACATACAAAGCATTAATTTAACTTCTTTAATGTCTGTTTTCGCTACGTATTTAGGCTGTCTTAGATTTCTTTTTCTTTTTTGTGATTTTTTTGTAAGGATGTGGCTTCTATAAGCGCTTCCTCTTTTAATTTTTCCACTTTTTTTAACTTTAAATCTTTTAGCAGCCCCTCTAACTGTTTTCATTTTTGGCATGCGAGCTCCTTTTTGGAATTGAGATGAAATTATAGCATAAATTTTTTTAATTAAAAGGTACTAAAGCACTTCCCCATGTAAATCCTCCGCCAAAAGCATCAAGCAACATAATGTCGCCTTTTTTTAGTTTTCCTTCTTTATACATATCATTAATTGCCATAGGTATTGAAGCGCTTGAAGTATTGCCGTATTTCTGTACGGTAAGAACCGATTTTTCCGATGGCATTTTAATGGCTCTAGCTACGGCGTCTATAATTCGGTAATTTGCCTGATGAGGAATAAACCAGTCTATATCATCACTTGTCATATGATTTCTTTCCAAAATATCTCTAACACTCTGAGAAAGTGTTTTTACAGCTACTTTGAATGTTTCGTTTCCTTTCATTTCAAGCCAGATTCTATCCGTTTCACATCCATATTTTACACCGCGCCCAGGAGTAATCAAATAATCTTTATATTTTCCATCTGCGTTTATATCAATGTCTATAATAGCTTCATTTTTATTCTCAGTCGCACTGATAATAGCGGCTCCCGCTCCGTCTCCAAAAAGCACGCATGTGGTTCTGTCTTTCCAATTTACTATCTTACTAAGTGTTTCAGCTCCTATTATCAAAATGTTTTTATACATTCCACTTTCAATAAATGCTTTAGCATGAGCTAATGCATATATAAATCCGGTACAAGCCGCTGATATGTCTACCGCAGGTCTTACAATGCCAAGTTTTTCAGCTACAACACAGGCAGTGGAAGGCATGGTAAAGTAATCGGGAGTAATTGTGGCTACGATTATCATATCTATATCTTCAGCTGTCATATTGGCGTTATTTAAAGCATCAAGAGCGGCTTTATATGCTAAATCGCTTGTTACTTCATTTTCGGCTATATGTCTGGTTTTGATACCGGTTCTTTTTGTTATCCATTCGTCGTTTGTATCGACTATTTTTTCCAAATCTTTATTAGTTAAAATCTTAGGCGGGACATAAGCGCCTATGGCCGTAAATTTAGCATACATTAATGAACCTTTAAAGACTCTTGAATTTTATTTGTTACGTCGTTTTGAGTATATTTTATAGCTTGGAAAACAGCGTTTTTTATAGCTTTTGAGTTGCTTTTTCCATGAGCTATTATAACACATCCGTTAACGCCAAGAAGAGGAGCTCCTCCATATTCCGCGTAATCTGTTACTTTTTTTAACCCTTTAAAGACCGGTTTTAAAAGGAGGGCTCCTATTTTTTGCAGAAGTCCGGAACTTTTTATTTCATCTTTTATAAGTTTTGAAATGGTATCGGCTACCCCTTCGCTTGTTTTTAATACAATATTTCCCACAAAACCGTCTGTTACAATAACGTCAACTTCTCCTTTAAAAATATCTCCGCCTTCGACATTTCCTATAAAGTTGTCAAATTTGCTTTTTAACATTTTAAATGCTTCTTTGGTAATACTGTTTCCTTTACTTTCTTCTTCTCCGTTACTTAAAAGTCCTATAGTGACGTTTTCTTTATTTAAGACCACTTTTGCATACACTTCTCCCATTAAGCCGAACTGATAAAGATTTGTAGCATCACAATCTACATTTGCCCCAACATCCAAAACAAGGGAATAGGCCTTTTTTATAGTAGGCATAAAAGTGACTATAGCCGGTCTTTTAATGCCTTTTATTCTTCCGAGTTTAAGCGTTGCGAGGCTCATTGTGGCACCGCTGTGACCTGCGGAAACCACAGCGTCCACTTCTTTTTGTTTTAATAATTCGATAGATTTATAAATAGTGCTTTCTTTTCTTTTAAGAGCCTCTGTTGCGCTTTCGTTCATTTTAATAAAATCTTCACTATTTATAAATCTAACTTTTGAATGGAATTCCTTAGGTACTAGAGGTTTTATTTTTTGTTCATCACCCACTAAATACGCTATAAAATTTTTTTGTTTTAAAGCTTTGATTACGCCCTCTACTATAGGTTCGGGACCGAAGTCCCCTCCCATTGCATCAATTGCTATTTTCATTAATACTCACCGCAGCTTGGGCATGCTCTATGAGGTCTTTTATAAGCACCGCAGTTTGAACATTTAATAACGGCACTCAATTTTATTTTATAATGAGTTCTTCTTTTTGCCGCTCTAGTTTTTGAGTTTCTTCTCTTAGGAACTGCCATAACGTCTCCTTAAAAATTTTTGTTAAATTCTTCGTTTTTACATTCATCGCAGATATTATAGTCGTTTTTTATAGATTCGATTTCGCTTTTTAATATTTCTTCTAAATCGTATTTTTCCTGTTCTATAATATCATATTCTTCATCAAACCCTTCATAGGGAGGTTTTACGATTTTAAATTTCACTTCTTCGTTAATCTCTTTTTTAAAAGGTTTAAGACATTTTACACACTCAACTTCCACCATGCCTTCTAATTTTCCGTTAATTACAATTGAACCGTCTTTATTTTTTTCACTCTCGCCTTTTAAGGTAAGACCGTTTAAAGTTTTATTAACGTTCAATTATAAAATCTCCCTCTGAGCAAAGAAAAATGCGATTTCTTTTTTGGCATTTTCAAGAGAATCGCTTCCATGTACCGCATTTGCTTCTATACTTTCTGCAAAATCAGCTCTTATAGTTCCAGGAGCAGCTTCTTTAGGGTCTGTAGCACCCATAAGTTCTCTGTTTTTAGCTACTGCATTTTCACCTTCAAGTACCATAACCACAACCGGACCGCTGCTCATGTATTCGCATAAGTCGTTAAAGAAAGGTCTTTCTTTATGTACTTCATAAAATTTAGCCGCATCTTCTTTTGTCAGTTTTATTTTTTTCATAGC
Source organism: Nautiliaceae bacterium (assembly GCA_027062985.1). Classification (GTDB taxonomy): domain Bacteria; phylum Campylobacterota; class Campylobacteria; order Campylobacterales; family Nautiliaceae; genus Caminibacter. Next base: position 1,738 of record JAMOSR010000075.1, on the reverse strand, counting down.
GGCAATTCTTAGACCGTTACTTTCGAATCTGTCAATGATTTTCCCGATAACGTTTTTTGCTACCGCGTCTGGTTTAATAATTGAAAGAGTTCTTTCCATTTTCTCTCCTTGAAGTTTTAGAGAGAAATTATATCAAAATTTTTTTGAAGAAAAAAAGAGGGAGGGAATTAGCAAGTTTCTACTGCCGGTGTTCCAGGTTCACATCTGTTTGGATGACAAGTTTGACCTTCTTTACATTCATCCCAAACAATACATCCCTCCGTTGGACATGCTTCCGCACATGCAGGAGTATCGTAATATCCTACGCATTCAACGCATTTATCAGGGTATACGTAATAAATTTCTTCTCCAGTTGGGTTTTCGCTGTCATCGACAATTGCTTCTACAGGACATTCGTCAATACAAGCCCCACAGTTAATACAGATATCAGTGATTTTTACTGCCATTTCGACTCCTTTTAAATTTATTTGTACTTAAAAATATATCATTAAATTCTTAATATTTGCTTAAAAAAAAGAGTTTAAATATCTTTTCTTTCGATTTGTGACATATTATTTGATTTTTAAAAAGTCTTTAATTTCATCGACTTTATTTAATTGTTCCCAACTGAATTCCTCTCTTCCAAAATGGCCGTAAGCTGCTGTTTTTTTGTAAACAGGTTTTAATAAATCAAGGCTTTGTATAATTCCTTTAGGAGTTAAATTAAAGATTTTTTTTACCGCTTCTTCTATTTTCGTTTCGTCAACTTTTGCTGTACCATGAGTGTCTACATATATACTCACTGGCTCAACTACTCCTATTGCATACGCTATTTGAAGAGTTAGTTTTTCTGCAACTCCTGCTGCCACTAGATTTTTTGCAACCCATCTAGCGGCATATGCTCCGCTTCTGTCTACTTTTGTAGGGTCTTTTCCGCTGAACGCTCCGCCTCCATGAGGTGCTGCACCTCCGTATGTGTCCACTATAATTTTTCTTCCGGTAAGTCCTGCATCTCCTTGAGGTCCTCCTATAACGAATTTACCTGTAGGATTTATAAAATATTCCACATTTTTACTGAGCATATTTGCAGGAATTACTTTTTTTATTACTTCTTCAATTACCGCTTCTTTTATTTCGGAGTAGTTTATATCAGGTTCGTGTTGGGTTGATACCACTACTTTTTCTACACTAACAGGTTTTCCATCTACATATTTAACGCTAACCTGAGCTTTTCCATCAGGTCTAAGCCATGGAATGATTGCTTCTTTTCTGCATACCGCTAACCTTTTTGTAAGTTTATGAGCTAACATTATAGGAAGAGGCATAAGCTCAGGAGTTTCCGTACAGGCGTATCCAAACATCATTCCCTGGTCGCCCGCACCTATTTCTTCTCCCTTTTCGACTCCTTGTCGGATGTCGGGACTTTGTTCTCCAACACCGTTTAAAACACCCGCCGTTCTGTAATCAAATCCGTATCTTGCGTCCGTATATCCGATTTCTCTTATTACTTCCCTTGCAATTTCCTGCATAGGGGCGTATGTTATTGTTTTAAGCTCTCCTGCTATAATGCAGTATCCGTTGCTAAGAAGAGTTTCACAGGCAACTTTTGCATTAGGGTCTCTTTCTATTATATAATCTAAAATGGCATCGCTTATTTGGTCAGCCATTTTGTCAGGATGACCTTCTGTTACGGATTCACTTGAAAAAAGATATTCTCTCATATAATCTCCTTAAGGTTTTTTGTTAAAAGTATAGCATA
>JAMOSR010000074.1 GCA_027062985.1 Nautiliaceae bacterium | reverse complement strand
ACTCTTCCCAGTTGAAATTTTCCATAGCTTCCTGAGTCACTTTATAAGAACAAAATTTCGGTCCGCACATAGAACAAAACTCGGCTTCTTTAAATACTTCCTGAGGAAGCGTTTCATCATGGTATTCCTTTGCTCTTTCCGGGTCAAGTGCTAGTTCAAACTGACGTTTCCAATCGAATTTGTATCTTGCATCACTCATCTCATCGTCAACTTTTCTGACCCCTGGTATTTTTCTTCCTATATCAGCCGCGTGAGCCGCAATCTTATAAGCCATCATCCCCTCTCTAACATCTTCTTCATTCGGAAGTCCAAGATGTTCTTTTGGAGTTACGTAACAAAGCATACTAACCCCTTGCCATGCAGCCATTGCGGCACCTATCGCGCTCCCTATATGGTCATAACCCGCTCCGATATCAAGTACCAAAGGACCTAATACATAAAAAGGAGCTTCATGACAGTAAATCTGTTCAAGTTTTACATTTCTTTCGATTTCGTTAATAGGCACATGTCCAGGACCTTCTATCATTACCTGAACGTCTTTTTCCCAAGCTCTTTCAGTCAGTTCACCCAAAACTTTTAATTCTTCAAGCTGAGGCTTATCGCTGGCGTCATATAAACATCCGGGTCTAAGACTGTCTCCAAGTGACAAAGAAACATCATATCTTCTACAAATATCCAAAATATCGTCAAATATAGTATAAAAAGGATTTTCTTTATGGTGCTTTAACATCCAAGAAGCAGTCAAACTCCCTCCACGACTCACTATTCCCATTTTTCTTTTGGCGATTTCAGGCATATGTCTTAAAAGCAAACCTGCGTGAATAGTAAAATAACTGACTCCCTGACGTGCCTGTTTTTCAAGAACTCTTAAAATATCGTCATAAGTTAATTTTTCAACATCTCCAATTTCATCAATGATTTGATACATAGGAACCGTTCCGATAGGTACAGGAGAGGCTTTAATAATAGCTTCTCTAATCTCATCCATATTTTTCGCCCCCGCACTTAAATCCATAACGGTATCCGCTCCGTATTTTACAGCCGTTTGAAGCTTTCTCACTTCTTCTTCGATATCACTTGCTAAAGCTGAAGCTCCTATATTTGCGTTTACTTTTGTTTTCGTAACTCTTCCGATTGCCATAGGCTCAAGATGAGCATGATTGATATTTGCCGGAATAATAAGTCTTCCCCTTGCTACCTCGCTTCTTACAAATTCAGGTTCTAAATTTTCTTTTTTTGCCACATATTCCATCTCCTCGGTAACAATGCCTTTTTTAGCATAATACATCTGGGTTCTTACGCTGTCATTTTGGCGTTTTTTAATCCATTCTCTTCTCATAGACTTCCTTTTAAGATATGTTTTATCGGAATTTAACCAAAAAAACTTAAAATTGGCTTAAAAGCGTTATTAAAGTTTCGCTTTTTCACCTGGTTTATATTTATTTACAAATAGTAACATTTTTCTGTATAATTTCGTAACATTTTTACAAAAGGAAACAGTTTGAATATTGCTTTAATAGTACTAAGCGCAGGAAATTCCACAAGATTTGACTATCCTGTAAAAAAACAGTGGATAAGAATCGGCGACACCCCTTTATGGAAATATGTAGCCGATAAATTCAACGACTTTTTCTCTTTTGAACAAACTGTGCTGACAGCAAATAAAGATGATGTAAGATTATATGAAAAACTTTGTGATTATACAATAGTCCCAGGAGATAAAGAAAGACAATTAAGCCTTAAAAACGCCTTAAAAAAGGTAAATACAGAATATGTAATGGTAACGGACGTAGCAAGAGCCTGCGTTCCTAAAGAAATTGTGTTAAAACTTATAAACAATCCTTCCGACTGCAGCGTCCCTTTTTTAAAACCGGTTGATACGGTGGTATACGAAAACCAGACGATAAACAGAGAAAAAGTAAAACTTATACAAACCCCTCAGCTTAGTAAAACGGATATATTAAAAAAGGCATTGGAAACGGATAAATTATTTACCGACGAAAGAGCCGCTATCGAAGCAATAGGAGGAAAAATAAAATATATACCAGGCTCGGAAGAGAGCAAAAAAATCACTTATTTTAAAGATTTAAATCTTCCATGTTTAAAACCTCCAAAAAAAACAATATTTACCGGAAACGGATACGATACACACAAATTTGAAAAAAATAAAAAAATGTTTTTAGGAGGAATTGAAATTGATACAGACTATGGATTTAAGGCCCACAGTGACGGAGACGTAGCGATACACGCCCTAATAGACGCTCTTTTAGGAGCCGCCGGATTTGGAGATATAGGAGAATTTTTTCCCGATAACGACGAGCGATATAAAAACGTCTCAAGTGTTAAACTCTTAAAAGAAGTTATAAATACGCTTACCTATACAGGATATGAAATAATAAACGCAGATATATCCATTATAGCCCAAAAACCGAGATTGAAAGAATATAAAACCAAAATACAAAGAAATTTAAGCAATATTTTAAAAGCACCCGTAAACATAAAAGCCACTACTAACGAAAAGATGGGATTTATCGGAAGAGGTGAAGGAATAGCGGTAATTGCCACGGCAAATTTAACATATAAGGACTGGTATGAAGATTATCATAGTAGAAAATGAACTCTACTTAGCTCAAAGCATTCAAAATAACCTAAGCGAAAAATTAAAAGCAAACTGCGAAATTTACGGCTCTTATAACGAAGTTATGGATAAAGAAGCAGATGTATTTATAGTAAATACAAATCTTCAAGGTCATTTAAATAATTTAATTACGGAAAAAAAAGATAAAATAATAATCCTCTTAGTCCCTTACGTAACATATGCAAACGTAACACACCCTATAGAAATAGGAGCAGATGATTATCTTCAAAAACCTTTTACGATAGAAGAGCTTATAAGAAAGATAAAACATTTAAAAGAATATTATTTAATAAAAGAAAAAGTAAAAAAACTTGAAAGTTTTATAGATTTTATACTAAAAGACATTGAACTTACTCTTCCTAAATACTCTTTTCCTATATTTATAAAATCATCACCTACAAAAACCATTGAAAAATTTATTTATGAAATAGCAAAAAAAGAAAACGCCCTTATTGAAATAGTAGATTTGGAAAAATTCAATAAAAAGAAATTTAACGATAAAAACAGAATATATTTTTGTTTGAATTATGAAAAAATTGAAGACGAAAAGATATTAAATTACATTTCCAAATATAAATCGGTTATACTTCTTCCTAAAAATTACGATAAAATTGAAAAATGTCTCGAAATAGAAGCAAATACGAAAAATTTTTTTGATGAAGAGATTTTAAGTATAGAAGAATATATAAAATTCATTATAAAAACCCATCAGCATAAATTCCCTGATACAGAACTTAGTAAAAAACTGGGAATAAGCAGAAAAAGTCTTTGGGAAAAAAGGAAAAAATATGGAATCTTCAAAAAAAAGTAAAATTTATATAGATAAAGAAGCCTGGATTACTCTTGCAATGGTACAGGCCGGACTTTTAAAGCCTTTTGATAGATTAATGAATTCAAAAGAAGCTAAAACAGCCGACAGAGAAAAAAAATACAAAAACAAATCCGTTCCTTTTTCTTTTATTTTAGCTCCCGCCGGTAAAAAAAACGAAGAAATTTTAAAACTAAATCCAAAAAAAATCGACCTTTTTTGTGAAGGCAAAAAAGTCGGCGAAGTAGACGTCGAGGAAATTTATAAAATAGACCCGCTTGAGAGGGTAAAAATGATTTACGGCACCGCCGACGCCCAAAATTACCCTCAGGTTGCAAAAACGTTAAAAAGGCTTGGGAAATATGCTATAGCCGGGGATTTTTGGGTGGAAGACACCGGAATAAAAAAAAGAGTGGATTTTATAAAAGAGAAAATAAAAAATTTAGATTCGGTAGTGGGTATGACGATGCATGCCAAACCAATTCACAGAGTACACGAAAGAATTATGAGAATGGCCATAGAAAAAAACGATATTTTAATAGTATTTTTAATAAAAAATATTCAAGAAGACGAAATTCCCTATAAATTAAGATATGAAGCCTTAAACGAAATAATTACCAACTATTTCCCAAAAGATAAAATTTTAATAGTGCCTCTTCTTAACACATATATTTTTTCAGGAGTAAACGAAGCAATACTAGATGCTATGATTGCCAAAAATTTCGGCTGTAATAAATTTATTATGGGCCAAACCCATAAAGGGCTGGGAATTCATTATGAAGCCAATCATTTAAAAAGTATTTTTGACAGCATGGATTTGGATATTGAAGTGGAAACTATTAACGAATATGTTTACTGTGAAAAATGTAAAACCATCGTCAGCGTAAATTCCTGTCCTCACGGAAGTCATCACCATATAAGTTATCACAGCGATTCTATATTCGAGCTTATAAAAACCGGGCTTATGCCTCCTACTATTTTGATGAGAAAAGAAATAAGCGCAAAATACCTAGCCCATATTTTTCCAAACAGATTTAAAAACCTTCAAAAACTGTATTATGATATCTC
>JAMOSR010000073.1 GCA_027062985.1 Nautiliaceae bacterium | reverse complement strand
GAGAAGTACTTGAAGAAGTAAAAAGAAGAGACTTTTTATATAGAAAACACGCACCTTACAAATCGCTTAAAGGAAAAACCGCAATAGTGGTAGATGACGGATTTGCCAGCGGTTATACGGCAATCGCAGCATATGAATTCTTAAAAAAACTAAATCCTGATAAAATTATAGCAATGGCGCCTGTGTGTCCAAACGATACAAAAAAACTGTTGGAAAATTATTTTGACAGCGTTTACTGTCTTATAGAAACAGATAAAAAACCTTTTGCCGTAGCAAGTTTTTATGAAGATTTTCATGATTTAAGAGATGAAGAAGTTTTAGAGATTATTAACGATTTAAAAGAAAAAAATTTATTATGGAGCGAATATGAAAAAAATTAACTGGTTTTTTTTAACGGGTTTTTACAGCGGTCTTTTACCAAAAGCGCCTGGGACATGGGGAAGTGCGGTTGGAGTTATCATTGCATATATCATAATTAAGTTTTTTCCAAATCCAAATCAAACCATTTTGATGTTAGCAGCTCTTTTTTTTGTAATGGGATACAAAATGGTTGAAGAATATGAAAAAAACGGCGGCATACATGATGACAAAAGAATAGTAATAGACGAAATAGCAGGTGTACTTATTACAGTAGGCCTGTTTGGAGATTTAAAACAGGATACAGAAATTAAGCTTCTTTTTGCATTTTTAGCTTTTAGGCTTTTTGATATATGGAAGCCTTCGATTATAGGAAAAATAGACCAAAAGGCAAAAGGGGGCTTAGGGGTTATGGGAGACGATGCATTAGCCGGAATTTTTGGGGGAATTCTTGCAGGAATTTTTTATATGGTATATTTAAAAGTTAAAACCATCGGAATATAATTATAAAAAAACTTGACATACTTCCCACGCATAAACAAAATTTAAGGCGTAGCGAAAATTCCGCCTTGACATTGTTTTACGCCTATCATAGGCTCGGCTTTATCTATAAGTTCCTCAAGCCCAAGTTCTACGGGGTTGCCTTTTAAATTAATTCTTATTTCAGTAATATAAAGATTCCCGTCTTTTCTTTTACAAACAAGTTGAAATTTTCTTCTATTTTTATCTCCAAACGCTCCTCCAAAAACAAATCTTATTCTTTGCAGAGAAACATATTGTCCCATATGCATTCTTACAAAACTTAAAAACTGACTTTCGTTAAACTGCTGGGTAAGTTTTATAGCCGTTAAAAAATACGTTTCCGCATCCGTCCCAAAACATGTTCCGTGTTTTTTCCATTCATGCTTTGCCAGATAATCGGCTGCTGGCATATATTTTTTTAACACTTTCCACATTAATGGAGAAAGATGAAATTTATATTTTGTAGAACAGTAATTTTTCTTTTTAGGCCAAAGACCATGAAGTACAAAATGAGACAACGAATAATCTCCCGGTTTTCTTAATCTACACGCTTTATCATTAGGATTGACTTTACAAAAACTGTTTTCCCAACTGAGAGCCAAAATATTTTCCGTTGAAACGGCATAAAGCAAACTTCCAACCAGCATTAATAAAGCCAAAAACTTTTTCATAAAATCTCCTTAATTTTGTTTATTTTTTCTATACTGTCGCGGATAAAATATTTTATTCCACCGCTTCCAAAACTTCTGTCAATAACTAAAATTGAGTATTTTTTCAAAAAATACTCAACTTCTCTTGTTTTATTGTAATCTACCTCAAAAGTATACTCAAACACAGGAGCATAATCAATAAGCTCGGCGTTTTTTATGGCTTCTTTCGCTGCATCTCCGTAAGCTTTTACAAGTCCGCCCACTCCAAGTAAAATACCGCCGAAATATCTTACCGTAACAATACCCACGTTTATAAGATTATTGCCTTCCAACACTTTAAGAGTGGGTTTGCCGCTGCTGCCTCTTGGCTCACCATCGTCACTACTTCCCTCTACTATCTGATTGTATTCATTTAAATATCTAAAAGCCGTTACAAAATGATTTGCTTTTGGATGTCTTTTTTTAATATCGTTTAAAATTTCTTCAAAAGAGGAAAAAGGAACGAGGAACGAATGGAATTTTGATTTTTTAACCTCAATAGTAGCGGCAGAAGAAGAGAAAATTGTTTTCATTTAAATTCACTCATTACAATCATTATTTATTTCCTTAATACAAATCTTTTATATAAGAAAATTCACTCAAATTATACTCAATTTTTTTTGGATGTTTTAATTTTACAATAAAAATGTATTTTGTCCAAATTTTATTAAATTCATCAAAAGATAAA
>JAMOSR010000072.1 GCA_027062985.1 Nautiliaceae bacterium | reverse complement strand
GAATAACAGGAACGACAGAGGGAATAAAAGCATCATAAGAGACACCGTTTGCCCTAAATATTTTTATAATGTTTTTAGCTTTATATTTTGAAAAAAGCCAGTCAATCTGAAGCTCTCCTCCAAGGTCGGTAGCGTTTACGGTAATAAAATTCCATTCGTTTTCATCATAAAAGTCTTTAATCTTTTCTACCACATTTTCCAGCGTAACCTCTTCTATTTGCATATCGGGATTAACCATCATCTTCGACTCCTAATGTTTTAATTACGTTTTCATGGTCTTTTAAAAACTCTTTTTCTTTCGATTTTTTCTCCCAAATTTCAACAGCCTCAACCATGCCGTCAATTAAAGCCTCAACTCTCGGGGCACATCCAGGAATCCAGACATCTACGGGAATAATATTGTTTACCCCGTTTTCAACATGATAAAAGTTTCTAAAAATTCCGCCACCATGTGCACACGCTCCCATAGCCACCACCACTTTAGGCTCAGCCATTTCAAGATATAGCCTTCTTAAAACATCCTTACAGTTTTTTGTAACCGGCCCCGTTACCAATAAAATATCCGCTTGTTTAGGATTTCCCCTGTTTAACATCCCGAATCTTTCAATATCGTATCTCGGGGCAAGGGCTGAGAGTATTTCAATATCGCACCCGTTACACCCGCCTGTGTTATAATGTAAAATCCAAGGCGATTTCTTTCTAAATTTACTAAAAAATCCCATAACCTCTCCTTACTGCCACAGCGCTAATAAAATAACGTTTAACGCCGCCATAGGTATTAATACACTCCATGCAAATTTAACCATTGTTCTAAAATCAAGTCTAGCGCTTGAATTATCAAGCAGGTTTATAAATAAAAACGCTAAAACTACAAGTAAAATACCAAGCCAGTAATGACTTCCTCCAAATAAAAATACAAATGTAAACACATAAATATATTCAATCCATTTACCGGTATAAAGAGCTTCGTAAAAAGGCCCGCTGTATTCTATTTCAGGTCCGCCTATAATCTCCTGATGAGCCTCGGCCACATCAAAAGGAGATTTTTGAAGCATCATAGGAATGGTAAGCAAAAATGCAAAAAAAACTAGAGGAATTTCCAATATAGGATAACCTTCATAATTTAAAACATCTCTAATATCAAAACTTCCCACAACTAAATATAAAGCCACCACCATTAAAACCATTAAAGGCTCATAACTTATCATATGCATAAGTTCCCTTAACGCCCCAAGCACCGAATACGGACTTCTGACACTGCTAGCCCCTATTACCAACGCAAGAACCGCTATTACATGAAAAAAGACCGCTATTAAAAGGTCGTTTCCAAGCAGTAAAACGGCTAATGCAAACCACTCGGCTATAAAATACATAATTCCCATAAGAGCATGTAAAGAGTGAATCATAATAGGTCTTTTATCCATAAGCTTAAAAAAATCATAAAACGGCTGAAGAAGCGGAGGCCCTACTCTTTTTTGCATTCTAGCTTTTACAACCCTCTCAATTCCATAAACAACTCCTCCAATCAAAGGGGCTAAAACAGTCAAAATTACATTTATCATAATAAACCTCCTCCAAGAACTACAACCATAATAAATAAAGCTATACTAAATGCTACAAAATATCCCTCATATCTGGCAATACATTCAAAATTCCATGTCTCCATATGCCTTGGAAAAACTTCACCGCAGTTATAAGGATGAACAACATCCGCTTTAAATTTTACAAAATAAGGCAATGCGTGAATTAAGAAAATAAGAATTAAAGCCCCTAAAATCTGCCAAAAATACAATGTCGAATCATACATATGAAGAGTAAGTCCTGTGGCATAAATATCAGCCTGTCCGGCTATAGAAGCTGCTATAGGTACCACAAAGTCGGCAATAAAAGGAGCTATAAAAATAGTCATACTCAAAAGCCATACGTAATACCATACAGATACGAAATTAAATGTAGCAGGTAATTTCACAAAATTAATTTTTTCAATTCCATGAGCTTTTCTTACGCTGATTCCCAAAACTTTCATATACAAAATACTTAAAAAAGCACTTCCCGCACCGACATAAATAATAAGCAATATATAACTTCCATGTTGCAAAAAGTTGCTAACCTCTTCTATCATCATCCATTTACCGATAAATGTACCAAAAGGCACAAACGTCATATTTAAAAATCCGAAAAATATAAACATAAGAGTAAGAGGCGCTCTTTCGATAAGTCTTCTCATCTGATTTATATATTTAACATGGAAAACTTTTTCCAAAACACCCGCTTCCACAAATAAAAACCCTTTGGCAAACGCATGGAAAATAATTAAAACCAAACTTGCAGTCACGGCAACAGGCGTTCCTACAGCGGCTCCCAACATCATAAGCCCTAAAAGGGAAATAGTCGAATATGCAAGAATTTTTTTGAAATTATCCTGAGATAACGCAATAACCGCAGCAACAACAAAAACATAACCGGTTGTAATTATTAAAAGTTTTGCAAGTAAAGTTCCTTTTATAATCGGAGAAATTCTTAAAATAAGATATGGAGCTATTTTTACCATTGTGGCCGAATGTAAAATAGCACTAACAGGAGTCGGCGCGACCATAGCTCCTAAAAGCCATTTATGAAACGGCATTTGAGCCCCTTTAACAAGGGCGCTAAGAGATAAAAATCCAAGAGCCGCCATCGAAATTAGAGAAGGATTTTTTAAAAGGTCCGTAAAATGATAAACACCGTTTATTTTTATAAATACCATTAAAGCCAACAAAATGGCAATTCCACCTATCTGATTCATCCATAACGCCAGATTTGAATTATTAACAGCTTCCTTATCTCCTCTAAACCCTATCATAATATAACTTGCCAGAGTAGTTGTTTCAAAAAGAGCAAAAAACCACTCTATATTGTTTACACTCACAGCAAAATTCATAACACCTAAAAACCACACGACAATAGCCACAAAAGAATGCTTTCCTTTTTCTCCGTAATCCATATATTTTGTAGCAAAAATCGCAATAGGCACACCTACTATAGCAACAATCAGATAAAACATTAAAGTAACATCGTCAATATAAAGGTTAGGAGTTAACGAATGATTCATCATTAATAAAACAATAACCAAAAAAATAAGCTGAATAGAAGCCAAAATGGCAATTAAGGAATTTTTTCTTACAATCCCCTGATAAAAGAAATAAGCAAGTAATCCAAAATCATACACCGTAATCAGCAAATCCACCCATTTAGGCGTTTCAATAAGCACGGGATGCGGCTGAATATACGCCAAATATGCAATAATACTTAACAATGGCAACATCAAAAACGTAAGGACGTTGGTAACAACATCTTTTTTCGCCAGATATATAATCAAAGCGGCAATCCATGGCAAAACGATATTTAAAGTAACAAGGGCTCCCATAACCTCTCCTTTTGCTTTATATTAAAATAATACCAAAATGAATATTCATTTACAATTAATATAAGAAAAAATTATGAACATTGCTCCAAAATTTTACATTTTTAAAAAAAATTTAATATCCGAATTTTCTTTTATACCTTTTTACCATGGAAATATTTCCTAAAACACCGCCCTGATGAATATAAAGAATATTTTGAAGATTATGATAAAGAAGAGTTTCCCATCCTATAGCATCATAAAGCAAATCAAACTCAATTCCCGCATTTTTAAGTTCAAGCCATACATCATATAAATTTTTATAAAGTTTACCGAAATAATATTTTCTTTTAGGCTCTACAATAGCAGGTATTTTACCTCCCCCTAAAAAACTCCACTGCTTTTTGAGATATTCACTATCCCCCACGCACGGAACAGTAATAACCTCGACATCCAAATGTTTTGAGAGAAAATAAGCCGTAGTGCCGGTACCGCTTGGTAAAAATACTTTTAAGTTATGTTTTATACAGTATTCATTTATTTCATCCGCCAAAATTTTTATTCCCTCTTCGCTCTCTTTTATTCTGCCGCCTTCTTCTATAATCAACGTATTTTTATCTTTTAACCCTAAAACAAACTCTCTTAACTTATCTCCTCTTAAATCACTCTCTACTATTTTAATACCGTTTTTTAACGCTTCAAAATAATTTCCGTGAGGATTTTGTTTTAAAAAAGAAGGTATATGATTGGTATAATAAATAAATTCCCACCCTTTAATTTTACACAGCTTACTTAAAGAATACATAGCGTTTGACTGATTTGACCCAAAAGATATCACTCTTTTTATTTCAGGAAAATCTCGTTTTAAAAAATAATAAAATTTTCTGGCTTTATTACCTTCAAAAGGTTTTAACAAATCATCTCTTTTTATATGATAGAAGTTTTGTTTAAAGATAAAAGGAGTAATGGGAGAAGAGAGCATTAAATAGCTCTTAAATCTTTATAAGCCTTAATAACCCTTTCTTTCATAGATTTTTCACCCTCTCTTAACCATTTTCTAGGGTCATAGTATTTTTTGTTAGGTTTATCTTCGCCTTCAGGATTTCCAATCTGACTTTGTAAATAATCCCAATATTTTTGAATATAAGCTTTTACACCGCTCCAAAAAGCCCACTGAGTATCCGTATCGATATTCATTTTAACAACACCGTAATCAATTGCTTCGTGAATTTTGCTAAGCTCGCTTCCGCTTCCTCCGTGAAATACGAATCTAATTGGTTTTTCATCTTTTAGTCCGAATTTTTCTCTTACGTATTCCTGAGAATTTTTAAGAATAACAGGTTCAAGTTTAACTTTTCCCGGTTTATATACTCCATGAACATTACCGAAACTTGCGGCAATCATAAACAAATCGCTAACTTCGCTAAGTTCTTTATAAGCATATGCAACATCTTCAGGCTGAGTATAAAGTCTTGAATTATCAATCCCAGTATTATCGACACCGTCTTCTTCACCTCCGGTTACACCGAGTTCTATTTCAAGCATAATGTCAAGCGCACTTAGTTTTTTTAAGTACTCTTTGCATGTCTGCACGTTTTGCTCAAGAGGTTCTTCGCTCAAATCAAGCATATGAGAACTAAACAGAGGTCTTCCGTATTTTTCTTTATGTTTTGCATTTGCCTCAATAAGACCGTCAATCCAAGGAAGCAGCTTTCTTGCAGCATGGTCTGTGTGAAGTATTACGGGAATTCCATACGCTTCAGCCAGGGTATGAACATGTTTAGCTCCTGCAATAGCACCTAAAATCGCAGCTTTTTGCCCTTCGTTATCAAGACCTTTTCCCGCCCAAAAATGAGCTCCTCCGTTACTAAACTGAATAATAACAGGCATATTAACATCACGAGCGGCTTCCATAACAGCATTTACGGAATTTGTTCCCACAACGTTAATAGCCGGAAGGGCAAACCCATGTTCTTTTGCGTAATCCAAAACTTTTGCCGCTTCACTTCCTGTTAAAACTCCCGGTTTAACCAAGTCCATAATACCCATATCTCTCCTCCTTAATTTTTAGGAATAGAATAGCTGACTTTTGAAGAGTTTTTAATCTTTTGAAGTTCTTTTTGTAACTTAACTCTTTTTAAATATTCTATTATCTGAGGTTTTACCTGCTCAAACGGCATATAATTGTTATCTTTTTTACCTTCAACTAAAATAATATGATAACCGAATCTTGTTTTTACAGGTTTTAAAGTCATTTCTCCAGGTTTCATATTTTTAACGGCTTCGGCAAATGCAGGCACCATCTGTTTAGGGTCAAACCATCCAAGTTCCCCGCCCTGAACTTTACTAGGTCCGATTGAATATTTTTTAGCAAGCTCTGCAAATTTTTCTTCAAGAGCTTTTCCTTTTAAACCTTTTAATTCGTTAATCAGTTTTTCAGCAGTTTTTTCATCTTTTACCAGAATATGTCTAGCTTTTACCTGAGGAGTGGTTTTAAAGTAGATATCTTTGTTTTCTTCATAAAATTTCTTAGCTTCCGCATCGCTTACTTTAATTTGATTAAGTCTGTTTTTAAGCCACATATCAACGGCAAGTTTCATTTTTGCAGCTTTAAACTGAGGCGTGTTTTCGATTGATTTTGCTTTTTTGTAAATTTCAAGCGTTTCAACATACTGTTTTACAAACTGACTTACGTGTTTTGCCGGAAGGTCTTGAAGTCTGATTCTGTTATCTCCGGTTATTCCCTGAAGATAATAGTTAATTTCTTTTACCGTAATTTTTTTACCGTCAACCGTTGCAAGTACCGTATTATCCGTCAATCCCTTCATAGGCTGACCGAGCATTCCCGCATTGCCTTTCATCTGTCCGCCCATCATTCCAGGAAACGCAAAAAGCGCTCCAGCCGTAACTAAACTACCTATTATAATTTTTTTCATTGTATCTCCTTAATTTTTTATATTATAAAGTGTATTTATAAACTTAAAGTTAATTATGCCATATTATGGATAACGTTTTGAACATCATCTATATCTTCTAAAACTTCTATAAGCCTTTCCACTTTTTCAGCGGTTTCATCATCTACCTCACTCTCGTTAATGGCAACGAGCTGAACGTTACTTTCAAGAATTTCTATACCATCGATAGCATTAACCGCTTCTAAAACGGCATTAAAATCTTCAGGAGAAGATTCTATAACCAATACTTCGTCAAGTTCTTTTATATCTTCGGCTCCCGCTTCTATAGCGCTTTCCATAACCTGCTCGTCTTTATCGCTTCTGTTTACTACGATAACACCTTTTTTTTCAAACATCCAAGCAACGCTTCCGCTGGTACCAAGGCTTCCTCCCGCTTTTTTAAAAGCGTGTCTTATTTCCGCTACCGTTCTGTTTTTGTTATCAGTTAAACATTCAACCATAATAGCGACTCCGCCAGGTCCATAGCCTTCGTATGTTACTTCGCTTAACACAACTCCGTCAAGATTGCCGGTAGCTTTATCTATAGCTCTTTGAATATTGCTCATAGGCATAGAATCGGCTTTTGCCCTGTCAATTGCAAGACGAAGAGCCGGGTTATTGTCGGGATTACCGCCCCCCTGTCTTGCAGCCGTCATAATGGCTCTTACGTGTTTTGTGAAAATTTTTGATTTTTTAGCGTCTTCTTTTGCTTTTATATGTTTTACTTTAGACCACTTATTATGTCCAGCCATACATCTCCTTTGCTAAAATATTTGTTATTATAGCATTTTAAGAGACAAAAAATTAAAAAAAGGGAAAAAATGGTATTAAGAACGCCTGAAGAACTTGAAGAGATAAAAAAAAGATTTTTAAAGCATTATAAAGGTTCTAAAACCGAACTTAACTATCATAATGATTATGAGCTTTTAGTTGCAATAATTTTATCCGCTCAATGTACGGATAAAAGAGTAAATATGGTAACTCCCGAACTTTTTAAAAAATATCCCGATATAGAAAGTTTGGCATGCGCAGAAGTGGAAGACGTAAAAGAAATTATCAAATCCTGCAACTTTTTTAACAACAAAGCCAAAAACCTTGTAGCCATGGCAAAAATGGTAAAAGAAAAACATGGCGGTAAAATACCAAGGGACCATAAAGAACTTATAAAACTTCCAGGAGTCGGAAACAAAACGGCAAACGTATTTTTAATAGAAATGGAAGGTCAAAACAGAATGGCCGTAGATACTCATGTATTTAGAGTTTCACACAGGCTGGGTATTACAGATGCCAAAACCGTAGAAGAAACCGAAAAAGATTTAACAGAGGCTTTTAAAACCGATTTGAATGAACTCCATCAGGCTTTTGTACTGTTTGGAAGATACATATGTACGGCTAAAAACCCAAAATGCGAAAAATGTTTCGTAACCGACTTTTGTGTAAGCAAGGAAAACTTTAAACCTTCAAGATAACTTTTCCATAACTATTATAAGTTTTTCCGCCTCTTCACTTCCATAAAGAGAGATGGGAATAATCTCTTTTATTTTCATTCCGCTTATTTTTTCTATATCTTCTATTGAGTGATAGTATTGAATAATACTTTTTTGATGCTTTTCATAACACTTTTTATCTTTTTTTTCAAACAGCGTAATTTCCGTAATAAGTTTATTATTTTCAAATTCACTGTAAAGAACGGAAAATCTGTTTTTATCTTCGGCTTTAAGAGTACCGATTGCCAGCTCCTCCATGGCATAAAGGGTATTTATATCAAAAACAAAATATTTTTCTATTCTTTCTTTCACACATTCAAAAAACTTTTTAAGCCCGTTTTGGTCCATATAATTAATCACGTCAAACACGGCTGTTGCGCTTTGAAATGTTTTATTAAATTCACAAATATCTTTATCGTAACACTTGCAACCCTTTTTAAGAGCCTTTTTTACCTGATTTTTACTCAAATCTATACCTTCAACCTCAAATCCCTCTTTTTGGGCAATCACACAAAACTCCCCGCTGCCGCATCCTATATCTAAAAAATTTTTTACTTTTAATTCTTTTAACACCTCGATAAACTTATACCACAACATATAAGCCGCTTCTTTATCCAAAAAAAGCTCTTCAACTTTTGCGTATAACTCAAGCCCCATGAACTTCCTTTATTTTTTCCACAAGCTCTAGTATTTGAGGCTTTTTAGTTAAAAAAGAGTTTTTATTGGCAATAAGTCTGGCAGAAGAGTGTAAAATGACCTCTTTTTCTTCAAGCCCGTTTTCTTTTAAAGTGCTACCTGTTTCGACTATGTCGACAATAACATCGCTAAGACCTACAAGTGGAGCTAGTTCAATCGAACCGTTAAGTTTTATAACCTCTGCAGGGATTCCTTTTTTACTGAAATAATCTTTAGCTATATTTGCAAGTTTACTAGCAACCTTTATTTCCGTTTTATGCTTATAACTCTCATCTCCCTTAATTCCGCCTACACTTACCCTGCATTTTCCAAGTCCCAAATCCATCAGTTCCAAAACATCGCTTTTAAGTTCGGTTATAACGTCATATCCCACAACCCCTATATCAGCCGCCTGCTTTTGAACATATACCGCAACATCCCAGTTTCTGACATTCAAAAAAGTAAAACCCGCTTTTTTTAAAATAAGTTTTCTGTTTTCAAACTCAAAATCCTCATTAAAAATCTTTTTAAAAATATCCAAAACTTCTTTTGCTATTCTTCCTTTAGGTAACGCTATTGTCATAAATCTTCCTTTATCGTCTTTATCATACCTCTAAATACCAAATCTTTTATATAAACACCGTCTATAAATCTGCTTAAGAATTTCCCATCTCCACCGGTAAAATAAACTTTTTTATCTTTTTTTAATTTCTCAATCATTAAAACAATTGCCCCTATACTTCCAAAAGATATCGCCTCTTGAGTATTTTGAGGAAGCTTTCTAAAGTCCACTTCACAAAAATCAACATTTAACTTTTCTGAAATTCTACCAAAAGCATCCCTAAAAGCGGCAATTCCCGGCATGATAACACCGCCTAAATGAATGCCGTTTTGCATAATATCAATCGTAACGGCACTTCCTGCATCTACAACAACGCCGTCTCCTACGGCTTTACAGGCCATTATCCTGTCAATGCCTATTCCCGTATAAGAAGTATCAAAAATAACTTTGTCTCTCAAATTAACGGCTTTAGGATTTAGCTTTTTAAACTCTTTTTCCTTATTATCATTAACGCTTATAAAAAAAACTTCGTCTTTAAATTTTTTAGGAGATTTTAAATTATAAATCCTGCCCTCTTCCCAAATATGAATATTTGTGTTTCCTATATCGACTAATACCACAAAATCCTCCACTCTTTAAGTTCTTCTTTTGCTTTAGAACATATAGGTGAATTTAATATCAAAATCTTTTTTTTATATCTGAAATTAATTTTAGGAATTATTTCTTTTATTGTTTCTATGTCTTTTGTCAAAAACCTGCTCTTTTTTTCAAAAACCATAATAAAACAGTATTCGTTTTTTAAATTAACCCCTATATAAGCTTTAATTTTTTTTCTGGTATTAAGTTTTATCTCTTCAAGCTTTTTACAAATTACTCTGTTTTTCTGAAGTAAATCGATTATATTTTTCATTATTCCAAATCTTCAAGCGGATGATATTTTAAAACGGTATCTTTAAGATTCTCTTTTTGAATATGGGTGTAAATCTGGGTGGTATTTAAAGATGCATGTCCTAAAAGTTCCTGGACCACCCTTAAATCCGCTCCTCCTAAAACCAAAGAAGTCGCAAACGAATGCCTAAGGACATGGGGAGAGACGTTTAAATATTTTTTCGTAATATTAAAAGCGCTTATACGGCTGAGTTTTTTACAGTTCTTATTAACAAAAACATACTCACTGTTACATGGTCTTTTATAAAGATATTCGTTTAAAGCTTTTAAAGCTATTTCTGCAACAGGTACTAGTCTTTGCTTTTCTCCTTTTGCCATCTCCACCCTAACCCATCCGTCTTCAATATCGCTAAGTTTAACATTTAAAGCTTCGCTTATTCTAAGACCCGTGGCATATAAAAACAAAATTAGCGCTTTATCCCTTAACTCAAACCATGAAGAGTTATAATTTATATGGGAGAGTGAATTTAAAATTTCTTCTTTTGTTAAAAATTTAGGAAGGTTTTGAGGTATTTTAGCCTGTTTTATTTTAAACTTTTCATCAACAAAATCCCTTTTATAAGCATAATCGAAAAAAGAGTTAATGGCGCTCAGTTTTCTGTTTAAAGAACGCTTATTATCTATACGGGACAAAAAAGAGATAACATCCGAAGCGTTTGCTTCTATAATCGGTTTTTTTAAAAATTCTTCAAACTGAACTAAATCCCTCTTATATGCGTCATAGGTATTTTTACTAACACCTTTATTGATTAAAAGATATTCCAAAAAAGCTTCTAAATATTTACTCAATAATAAAAACCTTATTATCGTTATAAATTTTACACCCTTTCATTTTTAAAGGCTCATCCGTTTGAAACTTACCCGGTTTAAAAACAAGGGTTTTAAGATTTCTGTCTATTTTAATAAGATATCCGTTTGAAGTTACCGTATAAATATATCCGTTGCATACCGTAGGGGCAAAATAATCGGCAAAATCAAGTTTAGTTTCTTTTAGTTTTTTTAAATCCGAATCAAATCTTATGATTTTTCCTCCTACGAAAAAAACATATAAATCTTTTCCGTCTGTTAATATATGTTTGATATCTCCCTCATATGAAACCAAAAAATTAGGATTAAAAAGCACAAGTTTATTAGGAGTAGCTATAAAAAGCTGATGATTTACTATCTTTAAAAAGATAATATTGTTAATAATATTATCTCCTAAAGAAATATTTCTGATAAAAGAGAGGTTATTGGCATCCACAACCGAAATATTTCCGTTTAAAAGAGGAAACAAAATCAAATCCTTATAAAAAATAGGAGAAACCCCCAAATATTTAGCCGCAAGGACAGGTTCGTTTTCTTTATAAAAAACAAGTTTCCTTTTTTCCAGGTCATACACTCCTTCTGCGTTATTTTCAAATACCACGGCTATTAAATTGTCTTTTTTATAAGCCCTGTAAACAAGATAAGGCAGTTTTATTTTTTGTTTTGAATCAAGAACTAAAAGAGTATCCCCGTTTACCGCTAAATTTTCGGAAAGCTTTTCAAATTCTCCTAAACTTGTACCGTTTTCGTCAAAATATTCCACTTTTTTATTTAAAAACCCTTTTTCTTTTTTAAATGTCAGCGCTTTATGGGTATAATCGACAAGTACCGTATCTTTTTTTTCATAAGAAAGTCTTTTTTTAATTACTTTTTGTGGCTTAAACACGTTTTTATCGGCAC
Organism: Nautiliaceae bacterium; assembly: GCA_027062985.1. Taxonomy (GTDB): domain Bacteria; phylum Campylobacterota; class Campylobacteria; order Campylobacterales; family Nautiliaceae; genus Caminibacter. The sequence goes on along the minus strand of JAMOSR010000072.1, from coordinate 23,843 downwards.
ATCCCAAAAATAAAATTAAAGGTAAAATAAATATTAATGACTTTTTCATTTTACTATCCCGTAATGAAGTAAATATGTAGCAAGCTCTTTAAACTTGGAATCAGGCGAAATTTCGTTTGAAAGAAGTACGGCTTTGTCTCTTTTGTTTTCACTAAGATAAATTCTTATTAACGCAACTCTTACAGCGTCTTTTAAAATATGATAATTAGGATTGTTAAGATACTCTTCAAGAGATTTTGCATCTCCTTTTTGCATAGCGAGTTTATACGCTTTAAATTCTTCCAAAGCCTTGGTGGTAATATTTTGATAATCACCCTTTTGCATTAAATATAAATCATAAAGTTTTTTATTTTCCTTGACTATATTCAATGCTTCTTTATCATTTGGATTTTCCAAAAGCCTGTTTAAAGCATTATTTTCCTTTATTAACTTTGAAGTCTTATAATAATTATAAACGCTGTTACCTATAAAAACAGCCACTATTACAACCGCTATTCCTATTAAAGGCTTTTTATACTTTCTTATAAATTTTTCAAGTTTAAACACTTTGACAAGCAGCTCTTCTTCTTTTTTTATCTCTTCTTTTACTTCTTTAATATCCATTATCTGCCTTTTTCTTGAAATTTTATCAAATATTTTTCAATTTGTTTTAAAACCTCTTCTTTTACTTCTATTTTTAAATCCATAACTTTTAAATTTAAAGGAAATTTTTTAAGTTTTACAAAATCTTTTTTAGTGGTTACTATTATTTTATCTTTATAAGGCTCTAAATCTTCCCATTTATAATCATAATGGTCGGGAAAAAACTTATAATCCCCTCTCCAGTAATCCAAAAGACGATAAGGCTTGGATATTCCGCTGATTAAAATATCCCCTTTAGGCACTGTTACATCTCTTTTAAACTCTCTTTTTTCCCTCAAAACCATATCGGCATATTTTAAAGCTATTCTTGGAAATCTATATCCCCCGGCAGGCAGGGAAAAAGGGTTTTTTATTTTTTCATCTATTACTATATTTAACTTCTTAAACGGTTTATCAAACCCGTCATCCAAAATAACAAATCCGCATCCAAACTCTTTCGCTTTTAAAATTCCCTCTTTTCTGTTTTCGCTGACTATTACCGTGGCATTTGTATTCTCAGCAATTTCCATAGCTTCATCACCGCTTAAATCAACGGAAGTTTTAATTTTTCCCTGTTCGCTTACAACCAAAAGACCTTTTGATTTTCTGCCATATCCTCTTAAAACAACCGCAGGCTTATAATTTTTAAAAAATTTAGCAATTTCAATGCTTAAAGGCGTTTTACCGCTGCCTCCAATTATAATATTTCCCACGCTTATAACGGGAATACCTAAATCTTCAAATCTTTTTGGAAACTTAAAATGAAGCAGCGTCATATACAAAAAAGAAAAAGGAAGAAGAAATATAATAAATGGCCAGTGATACCAATTGGGATAAAACAACATCTTTTCAAAAAAATTGTATATTTTAATTTTCCACTTTACACTTTCCATTTTAAATTAAAGCCTGATATCTCTTTCGTATAAAAAGTCATGACCTATTGTTCTGCTTTTCAATTTTGCGATTATAGGAAGTTTTCTTTTAAACTGATTTTGATATATCTTTTTTAAAACAAATTCAACCAAATCCGAATTATATTTTTTTAAAAGCTCTTCTTTTGTGGCCCTGTTATCTACAAAATCTTCCAATACCGGGTCAATTTGGGCATATGAATACCCAAGTTCCGCCTCATCGCTTTGTCCTTCCCACAAATCGGCACTTGGCGGTTTGTTGATTATACTTTCAGGCACTCCTAAATACTTGGCAAATTCAAAAATTTCCGTTTTATATAAATCTCCTATCGGATTTAAAGCACTGGCTAAATCACCATATAAAGTTCCATATCCAAGCATTAACTCACTTTTGTTGCTAGTACCTATTACAAGCGCTTCAAGTTCTGCGGATTTATCATAAAGTACAGACATTCTCATACGGGCGCTGAAATTTCCAAACCTTACTCTGTCATTAATCGGATATGCTTCTAAAAGAGGTGCTATAGAAATAATTTCATATTCTATTTTAAATTTTTCACAAAGTTCTTTTGCGTCTTTTATGCTTGACTCGCTTGAATACTGGCTTGGCAGCAAAAAAGCTTTAAAATTATTTTCTAAAGCTTTTTTGGCAAGAACGGCCACAACCGCACTGTCAATCCCGCCGCTTAAACCGCATATGCCTTTTTTCAGTCCCGTTTTAGTAATTTCTTCTTTTATAAAACGAATTAAAAACTCTTCTATAAGTTTCCACTTTTTCAATTTTACCCTTCGATATAATTTTTAAGAAGCTTTCCGATATTCGGATGTCTTAGCTTTTTAATAGCGCTGCTTTCAATCTGTCTAACCCTCTCTCTTGTAACATTCAGGGCTTTTCCTATCTCTTCTAACGTTCTTTCGCTTTTATCCGGCATAAGACCGAACCTCATTTTAATTACCGCTTTTTCCCGTTCGTTTAGATTTTCAAGAATTTCTTCAATATGTTTTCTCAAATCTTCCTGAACAACTTCCTCATAAGGATTACTAAAAGTTTTATCTTCTATAAAATCACCGAATTTTCCGTCCTCTTCCTCACCCACGGGAGCTTCAAGGGATACCGGTTCTTTTGATATTTTAAGAATTTGTTTTACTTTTTCAATAGGCATTTTCATCTCTTTTGCAATCACTTCAAGAGTCGGTTCCTTTCCTTCTTCCTGAACGTGTTTTCTTATGATTTTATTTATCTGGTTAATGTTTTCAATCATATGAATAGGAATTCTAACCGTTCTTGCCTGGTCTGCTATCGCCCTACTTATTGCCTGTCTTATCCACCAAGTCGCATAAGTTGAAAATTTATAACCCTTTTCAAATTCGAATTTATCAATGGCTTTCATAAGCCCTATATTTCCTTCCTGAATCAAATCAAGAAACGGAAGACCTCTGTTGGTATATTTTTTAGCTATACTTACAACAAGTCTCAGGTTGGCGCGCGCCATTTTCTCCTTTGCTTCGGTTACGATTTTTTTACCTCTTTTTAGCTGTTCTAAAATTACTTCAAGCTTTTTAGGGTCCATTCCAAACATATTTTCGCTGGCTTTTTTTGCTTCTACCAGCTTTTTAATATCCATATATACGTTTACCATAGTATGTTCAGGAACCATAGCCGCAATATCCTCTTTGCTGAGTTCTGTAATTTTACTCAAAATATCTTTATGGAGTTTTCTTAGCTGCTCGTTAAATAAAGGCAGTTTATACTCTTTTTTCTTCAGTTCTTTTTCAAAATCCTTATCGCCTTTAAGCGCCGTTTCAACGGTTTTAACTATTTCGTTTATAAGTTTTGAAGTATATCCAAGTTCGTTTAAAGCCTCTTTTACTTTTTTCTTTTTGAAAGTCAGCTGTAATATCTTATGAAGCCTTTCATCTTCCGGCATAGAAGTGTCTTTAAGAACTTTATCATATTCGTCTATAACTTTTTCCCACTCTTTTTTAGCTTTTTCAAGATTTTTGAAAAGTTCGTTTATTCTTTTTTCCCTGAGGGTGATTTTTTTGTTTTTTTTACCCTCTTTTGTATCCTCGTCCTCCACTTCCTCTTCATCTACGAAATTTTTAAAAAGCTCTTTTACTCTTCTTTCCCTGTTTAAAAGGGGTTCTTTATATTTTAACACTAAATCTATTAAAAAAGGTATAGAACATATAGCATCAAGAATAATCTCTTCTCCAAGCTGAATTCTTCTAAATATCTCAACCTCTTCGTCTTTATCAAGCAGCGGAATATGTCCCATTTCCCTTAAATACATTCTAACAGGACTGTCTGAGCGGCTCCATTCAAGAAGCTCTTTGTCTTTTAAAATATCCTCTGCAAGCTCTTCTTTTTTTCTTTCTCTTTCCTCTTCGTTTTTAACAACGTCTTCCAGGTTTTTAAGTTTAGCAACCTCTGCAGCAGTCATAAGTCTGATATTGTTCTCTTTTGCCAGTTCTAAAATCTCTTTTGTCTCTTTTTTAGTAGGCGCTTTAGGTAAAAAATTAACTATACTTTCATATGTAACTATTCCATTTTTATTGTCTTTAAATAATTTTACAAGCTCTTTTGGAAGTGCCATTATTTCTCCTTAAAATTTAGGTGCAGAAATTAACGTTTACTTAAACATTAATTTCAAAACCCAAATTGAAATTATACTACATTTTTTGGGAACGCTCTTTGCTTGAAAAACATAAGCACTATTAGCTATATATTATTTTAATACAAAAGGGTTAATTTATGATTAACGGTTATTACGGCGCCACCGGGGCTATGGTTACACAGTTTAACAGACTAAACGTAATTTCAAACAACCTCGCAAATGTAAATACGGACGGTTTTAAACAAGACGATATTATAATCGGTGATTTCGAAAGAATCTTTAACGAAAAAAGAGATATTTTACCTATAGAAAATCAAACCAAACAAGCCGCAAAATGGATAAACAGAAATTTAAACAAAGTCCCTCAAATAGTTGAAGAGTATACAAATTTCGAAATAGGAAACATTCAAAAAACATCAAACCATCTTGATATTGCTTTGAGTCAAAAAAACAGTTTTTTTACCATACAAACTCCAACGGGTGAAAAAATAACAAGGGCCGGAAATTTTAATCTCGACTCGGAAGGGTATATAGTAACAAAAGAAGGATACAGACTGCTTGATACAAACAATAACCCTATAAAAATACCTCCTAGCGTAAAAAACATCACCATTGATAAAAACGCAAATATATATACCGACGGAACAAAAATAGCAACTATAAAAATAGTCAGCATAGATGACTTAAACACTTTAAAAAAAGTAGGTAATAAAATGTGGGATTTTATCCCTGGAAGTGAAAAAATAAATACTAAAAACACCACTCTTCAGGGCTTTTTGGAAAAATCAAACGTAAATCCCGTAAAAGAGATGACCGAACTTATAGAAACAAACAGGCTGGTCGAACAGTATCAAAAAGTTATGAATACATTTATGGACGACCTCAACAAAGACGCTATAGACAAACTAGCCAACGTAAGGGCTTAATTTAGGAATAAAATTTGCTTAAAGAAAAAAATAGAGAGATTTTTTAAAAGGATTTTAAAATGATTAGAAGTCTTTATACGGCAGCCACAGGGATGATGGCTCAGCAAATGCAAATAGACGTAGTATCAAATAATATAGCAAACGTAAATACCATAGGCTACAAAAAACAAAGAGCCGAATTTGCAGACCTTTTTTACCAGACTATGGAATATGCCGGTACGGCAACTTCAACAACAACCCAATCGCCTACGGGAATAAGTGTCGGACTTGGAGTTAGACCTACTGCAATATCAAAAATTTTTACACAGGGAAATTTTAAAGAAACAAGAAACAATTTAGACCTTGCCATTCAGGGAGACGGTTTTTTTCAGGTACAGCTTCCTGACGGACGAATAGCATATACAAGAGACGGGGCATTTAAACTGGATTCAAACGGAAGCGTGGTTACAAGCGACGGATATAAACTTATACCGGAAATTACCCTGCCACCTACAACGGTACAGGTATCTATAGGTACGGATGGCACGGTCAGTATTTTAGAAGCCGGACAAACTCAAATGCAACAGATAGGTCAAATCCAGCTTGCCAAATTTATAAACCCGGCCGGTCTCCATTCTCTTGGAAGCAACCTTTATATAAATACTTCCTCTTCGGGAGACCCGATTGTCAGCAATCCGGGAATCGACGGGCTTGGGGAAATAAGACAGGGATTTGTCGAAATGAGCAACGTCCAGCTCGTAGAGGAAATGACAGACCTTATTACCGGACAAAGAGCCTACGACGCTTCAAGTAAAGCCATTATGACAAGTGATGAAATGCTGCAAACGGTTAATAACTTAAAAAGATAACTAATTTAGCTTTTTTTTAATTCCATAACACAGTGAAAAAACATAATAACGGCAAAAAACGGCGCAAAGAAATTAACAATAGGCAAAAAATTGAAACTAGCAGCGATTAAAGCTATCAAAACCGTTTTTAATTTATGTTTTTTCATCTCTTCAAATTCTTTTTTTGAACAATATTCATTACACACAAAATATAAAAATGAATCATGATAAAGTTTGGTCCATAAAAAGAGTTGATACCCTATATTAACCACAGGTATAAAAAATAACGGAAACAGAAAAATAAAAAGACCCAAAAATATCAAAATATCCTTAAAAAGGACCTTTTTAAAACCAACAGCTTCTTTTACATCTATATTAACATCACCATATTCAAGTTCTTTTATAGCTTCTAAAAAAGGTTTGGCAAAAACAAAGATAATCGCAAACAGTGTTAAGATAAAAAGATTATAAAAAATATAAATGGAAACAATAGCGACAACCCCTTTTGAAACCGTATCAAAAGGTAAAAGAACTAATAGTTTTTTGACTTCATTATTTATAAAATCCCAATTACTGATAAATAAAACCGCGTATAATAAAGAAAAAAACAAAATAGATGCAATTAAATAAAGATAGTAATATTTACTTTTTAAATAATTTAAAAAAATAGGACCAAACACGGCAGTAGCAAAAGCAAAGCTTACCACAACGCTCAAAAACCAGAGAAAAAAAAGAATAAAAAAAGCCCCGTTTAATTTAAGAATACTAAAAGGTATCCATGAAATAAGCTCTCCGCTTATATTTATAATGGGATTCCAAAAAACAATCAATACCCCTAAATAAAATAAAAAAACCGGCAAAGCGGTTATAACTATCACTTTTAAAACTTCTTGTGAAAAAAGATTTCTAAACGACTTAATAATACATGAAGAAATTTTCATTTTTTACTCCTTTTGTGTTATTATAACTCAAATTTAAAATATAAAACAATTTTTGATAAAATTTCAACAAAAAGGCTTTATATGAACGTTATTACAGGAAGAGTTTGGAAGTTTGGAGACAATATCGATACTGATCTTATTATCCCGGCGAGATATTTAAATACATCAGACCCTCATGAGCTTGCAAAACATGTAATGGAAGATGCGGACCCTGAATTTCCCAAAAAAGTCAGACCCGGCGATATTATTGTAGCCGGATATAATTTCGGAAGCGGCAGCAGCCGAGAACACGCTCCAATAGCCCTTAAAGCGGCGGGAGTTGCGGCGGTTATAGCAAAAAGTTTTGCAAGAATTTTTTACAGAAACAGTTTTAACATGGGGCTTCCTATTTTTGAACTACTTGAAAGCGATGAAATAAAAGAAGGCGAACTTGTTAAAATAGACCTTGATAAAGGAATAGTCCATAATATAGATACAGGAAAAGAGTATAAATTCGCCCCTATTCCTCCTTTTATGCAAGAACTTATTGCCGCTGGAGGACTTATTAACTACGCAAAAGAAATGATAAAGGAAAAAAATGAGAAGTTATAAAATAGCCGTATTAAAAGGCGACGGCATAGGTCCGGAAATAGTAGATGAAGCAATAAAGGTATTGGATGCGGTTGCAAGTAAAGAAGGTTTTGATTTGGAATATAACGAGTATCTGCTCGGGGGTGCCGCGGTTGATGTGTTTAACAATCCCTGCCCTGATGAAACAATTAAAGGATGTATGAATTCCGATGCCATTTTATTCGGAGCTATAGGAGGGCCTAAGTGGGACTCTCTTCCTAAGGAAAAAAGACCCGAAAGCGGACTTTTAAAACTTAGAAAATCGTTAGGGCTTTTTGCAAATATAAGACCTGCCATTATTTTTGACGAACTTGTAAATGCTTCAAGCCTTAAACCTGAAGTCATAAAAGGCGTTGATTTGGAAGTGGTAAGAGAACTTACCGGGGGTATATATTTCGGAGAGCCGAGATATAAAGACGACAATAAAGCCTATAATACAATGATTTATACAAGAGATGAAATAGAAAGAATAGCTCATGTAGCGTTTAAAGAAGCACAAAAAAGAAGAAAAAAAGTAACTTCAGTAGATAAAGCAAACGTTCTTGAGGTAAGCGAACTGTGGAGAGAAGTTGTAAGCGAAGTAGCCAAAGAATATCCTGATGTGGAACTTGAACATATGTATGTGGACAATGCGGCTATGCAGCTGGTAAGAGACCCTAAACAGTTTGATGTTATTTTAACAGGAAATATTTTCGGAGATATTCTAAGTGATGAAGCAAGTATGATTGTAGGAAGTATAGGGCTTCTTCCAAGTGCGAGTATAGGAGGGAAAGTGGGACTTTTTGAACCTATTCACGGAAGCGCTCCGGATATTGCCGGACAGGGAATAGCAAATCCTATAGCTACAATACTCAGTGCCGCTATGATGCTTGATTATTTAGGAGAAAACAGGGGAGCAAACAAAATAAGAGAAGCTATTAAAAAAGTGCTTGCGGAAGGATACAGAACAAAAGACATTGCCAATTTCGACGCAAAAGAAGTGGTAACCACATCTGAAATGGGAAGTTTAATAGCAGAACATGCCGCTAACTAAAACATACGCTCAAATACTTGAAAACCAGGGTTTTAAATATGAAGCCCTGGAAATTTATAAAAAACTGTTAAAAAAATATCCAAACGACAAAGAGCTTAAAGAAGCCATAACAAGATTGAAATCAAGAAAAAAATTCAAAGGTGTAAACATTATAAAGTTACAGGAATTTGATAAAATAAACCAAAAAAACAGATATGAATTCGAAAAATGGCTAAGTGAGATATAATGGACTTAAAAGAAACAATACTTGAAACGCTTCAGGAAATAGAAGAAGAAGAGTTTTTAGAAGAGATAAACGAAAAAAAAACGGAATGCGATAAAGAGTTTTTAAGACATATTAAAGAAAGAATTTTAGTATTGTTTGACGGTCTTCAATCACCAAACACTCAAAATATCGACGTTAAACTAGACGTTACGTTAAACTTTCTGGAATATCTTCTTGCTAAAATAGATGAAAAACTCTCACAAAAGTGAAAAGTTAAAAGTGAAAAATGAAAAGTTTGAAGATTTAAAGTTTTTAAAAAAATTTTTTGCTCCATATACTTCCCGAGTATATCTTGTCGGAGGATGCGTAAGAGACAAAATACTCGGAATTACTCCAAAAGAGTATGATTTAGAAGTTTATGATATTAATCCCGAAAAATTTGACTCTCTTATGAAAAAACTCGGCGCTAAAGGAGTTGGAAAAAGTTTTTTCGTATATAAATGGAAAAACTTCGATATTGCCCTACCAAGGATTGAAAGTAAAATATCAAAAGGACATAAAGGATTTAAAGTCTTTATAACACAGGATGAAAAAACAGCCTCAAAAAGACGCGATTTTACTATGAACGCTTTAATGCAAAACATCTATACCGGCAAAATTCTTGATTTTTGGGGAGGAATTAACGATATTAAAAAAAGAATAATCCGTCATATAGATGATAAAACTTTTACTGAAGACTCTTTAAGAGTTTTAAGGGCTATGCAGTTTTCATCAAGACTAAAATTTAAAGTTGCAGATAAAACAATCAAACTGTGCAGATTAATAGACCTAAGCGATTTAAGCCGTGAGAGAATTTATATGGAGTTTGAAAAGATGTTTAAATCAAATTATCTTTATTACGGCTTTTATTATTTCATAACTTTATGTATTGCAAAAAAACTTTTTAACCTAACATTCAGTAAAAAAGACTTTTTTTATTTGGCAAAAATCTACAAACACAATCCAATCGAAAGTTTTTTTCTTTATCATTTGATTTATTATAAACATTTAAATCATGCAAAAGTTATTAAGATTCTTAATCTTCCAAACCGTCTAAAAAGAGAAATAAAAATCAAAAAACGTCCAAAAAAAGTTACAAACAGATTTCTTTATGCTCTTGCACTTAAATATCCGCTAAAAACTTTTTCAATTCTTAACCTCAACTGCTGTGAGGAGTGGATAAAAAAAGAGAATCTATGGGATAAAAAATACCGTCCAAAACACATTGACCCTAAAAATCCACGAAAATCAATTCTAAAAGAAATAAGAAACTATCCTGTAGAAATTATTTTCTATTAAGTTTTAATCTTTTTTTTTGTATAATTCCCCATACAAGTTGCTAAGGAGAAAAAATGTCTTCCAAAACCAAAATTATTCTTATAATCATAAGTGCATTTATCATTATTTTAATTCCCGGATACTTTGTAATTCAAAACCAATTAAAAGAACTTGCCATAAATGAAGGAGTTGATAAAGCTAGAAAAGCGGCCGAACAGTTAATCGCTATGAGACATTATATGGCAAAGGTGGCTCCTCACGTAACGGTTAAAGACGGTCTTTCAAGATGGGCTTGTACTCCAGCATTCTCGGGAAGAAACGTAGCCGCGGAAGTTACGCAAAAATCAGGATTTTATATTAAACAGACTTCTTTAAAATACAGAAACCCCCTAAATAAACCAAATAAAGATGAAATAAAAGTTCTAAAGCTTCTTGAAGAAAAAAAACTTCCTGAATACTGGGAAATAGCCAAAAATGAAAAAGGAGAAGAGATTATCAGATACGCAAAACCCCTTTACATAAAAAAAGTCTGTTTAAAATGTCATGGAATACCTTATAAAGAAGTTCCGGAAAATCTTTATAAAGCACTGGTAAAAGATTACGGAAATGTGGCGTTTAATTATAAAGTCGGAGATGTTAGGGGGATGGTAAGTGTTGAAGTTCCTATGAATCAGGTAAAAGGAGCCATTTCAAAAACTCAAAAAATAATGCTTATAGGCGGCATTCTGGCAATAATTGCATTTATAGCCATAATAAGCCTTTCAATTAACTTCTTCTTTGAGAGAAATATAATAAATCCGGTAAAAGAGTATGCGGAAATCTTATCTAAAAACGAGGACGATTTAAGCATTCATCTCCCTGAAAAAGGAACACCTGAAATAAGACTAATAGCAAAAGCAATTAACAATTTTATAACCAAACTCGCGGAATTAATCAGGAAAATAAAAACAATGCTGACAACAACTTCTTCAATAGCAAGAAAACTTGACGAAAATGCTCAAAAAATGGAAAAAAGCGTTAATAACCAATCAGCCCTAATCTCACAAATACAAAACAACAGCCAACAAATTGAAAAAGAAGTGGATTCAGCCGAAGAAAAAGTGCAAAAAACCGTAGAAGATATCAATAAAACCCAGTATATTTTGGAAGATACGGTAAACACATTAAAAGAAGTAGTTGAAAAAATAGAATTTGAAAAAGAAAAAGAGAATGAAATAGCAAATCAGATAACATCTCTTGCAGACCAATCCCACCAGATAAAAGATATTATAAATATAATAAAAGAAATAGCAGACCAGACAAATTTACTGGCTCTTAATGCCGCAATAGAAGCCGCAAGGGCCGGAGAACATGGAAGAGGATTTGCCGTTGTTGCGGATGAAGTTAGAAAACTGGCTGAAAGAACTCAAAAATCATTAGGCGAAATAGACGCGGCTATAAATATAATCGTCCAGGGAATTATGCAGGCTCAAAAAGAGATAGAGGAAAAAGCAAAAGAATTTATATTTATTACAGACAAAACGGATATTCTGATAAATAAAACCGACTCTACTATGCACTCTCTAAGCAATACAATAGAAATTTCTTCAAAAGCACTAGAAGAAACGACAAAAACAAAAGAACATATAAAATCACTAATTAAAGCAATAGACGGTTTGGTAAATGAAAGTAAAGTATCTCAACACATTGCAAAAGATTTAAAATCTATTTCAAATCAGCTAAAAAACATTATTTCTCTTTTGGAAAAAGAAAGTTCTCACTTTAAACTTTAGTTTCTTTTTCTCCTCCTTTATATGATAAAATTTTAATTAAAAAGGCCTGATATGAAATATACTCTTTTAATTGACTGCGATGACAAAAAAGGTCTTGTTTATAAAATTTCCAAAGTTTTATATGAAAACGATTTTAATATAGAAACCCAACAGGAATTCGTTGATAAAGAAAACAACAAATTCTTTTTCCGTGCGGTAATTGTCGGTAAAGTGGATAAAGAAAAATTAAAAGAACAGATTTTAAAAGAAGTTCCCTGTGCAAACGTCAGAATCTATAAAAAAAGAAAAAAAAGACTTTTCCTTATGGCTACAAAAGAAGCCCACGCCCTTGGAGATATTTTAATTAAACAATATAGCGATGATTTGGATGTGGAAATTTTAGGAGTAATCGCAAATAGAAACAATTTAAAAGATTTAGTGGAAAAATTCAACATTCCTTTTTACTACATTCCGGCCGAAGGTAAAAGCAGAGTGGAACATGAAAACGAAATGCTTGAAATTATAAAACCCACAAATCCTGATTTTATAATCCTGGCTAAATTTATGAGGATACTCACTCCCAATTTCGTAGAAGAGTTTCCAAACAAGATTATAAATATCCACCACTCTTTCCTGCCGGCTTTTATTGGGGCAAATCCCTATAAACAGGCATATGACAGGGGAGTAAAAATTATAGGCGCTACAGCCCATTTCGTAAACAACAACCTCGACGACGGTCCCATAATAGAACAAGACGTTATAAGAGTAGACCATGAGATGAATTGGGAGGAGATGAGACTTCAGGGAAGAGATATAGAAAAAATAGTCTTAAGCAGAGCCATTAAGCTAGCAATTGAAGACAGAATATTTGTATATGCCAATAAAACCATCATATTATAAAGAGCGGCTGTGAACAATATAAACAAAGAAGAGATAAAATACCAAATAATAAAAGACAGATTAAAAAACGTATTTTCCAAAAAGCCCAAAGCTATAGCAAAAATTTTAGAACATCTGATAAAAAGGTCCAAACGTGTTTAACATAGTGCTGTTTAATCCTCAAATACCTCCTAACACGGGCAATATAGGAAGACTATGCGTAAACGCCGGGGCCTCTTTACATATCGTAAAACCTATAGGTTTTGATATAAGTGAAAAAGCCGTAAAAAGAGCGGGACTTGATTATTGGAATAACGTTGATTTAAAAATATGGGAAAGCACGGAAGAATTTTTAAACAATACCGATACCTCAAGATGTTTTTTTGCCACCACAAAAACAAATACCCCCTATTTTCAAAAAAACTATAAACCCGGAGATTATCTTATTTTCGGAAGTGAAACAAAAGGAATTGACGAAAATATCCTAAAACGATTCAAAGACCAGTGTATCACCATACCTATGACAAAAAAAGGCAGAAGTTTAAATCTTGCCGTAAGTACCGGCATTATTCTTTATGAAGCAATAAGACAAAACTTCCAGACATTTGTTGATTTAAATCAATGAATACATTGTTTAAAATATTATATACTTCTTTTGTTCTCCCCTACGAATGTTTAAAGGTTTAAAATGACTCCGGAAAAATTTGAAAATGAAATAAAAACCCTTGAAAAATTTTTTACCATTTTTTGTCATGATAAACATAAAGGACAGTTTTCAAAAACATATCATATCCCTTATAAAAATAAAACCTTCACTTTAACTCTTAACCTATGCGAAGAGTGTCACACTCTTATTCAATACTCTTTTTCAAAACTTCAAGAATGTCCAAACGAACCGAAACCGAGATGCAGAAACTGTCCAAACCCATGTTATGAAAAAAACAAATACAAACAGATGGCAAAAATGATGAGATACTCCGGAATGAAATTAGGAGTTACAAAAGCCGCAAAAAAAATAAAAAACTTATTTAAAAAGAAGTAAAAATTTTTAAATAACTCATAGCTTCCCAAAAAACAGCTTCTTTATTTTTTTCACTGCTTCTCATTTCAAGTTCGAATTTAAGAAGATTTTTTAAAAGTTCGTAAAAATCTTTTTCTTTAAATTTAATTGCAAGTTCAATTCTCTGTTTTTCTATATGAAAAGGAAGCTTATACCCAAGATATCCTTCAAGCGAAGAAGCACCCGTTTTTTTTATATATACATGGTATTCGAAAAGTTCTCTTACATATCTTATTATTGCCGGAATAATTCTTTTAAAATCACTGATTTCCAAAACGTTATTTAATTTTTCATAAAAATCCTCTCCTTTTAACACAGAAACGCTTAATTCCTCAAAAGACTCTTCCTTATATAAAAACACAAGTTTTTTAACGTCTTCCAAAGAAATATCCGAAGAATATAAAGAGAGTTTTTCTATTTCATATCTAAAAAAAGAAGGTTCTACCGCAGAAGCCAAATATAAAGAGGCTTCTTTTGAAATATTTACTCCGTATTCTTTTGAAAAAGCTCCTATAAATTCAAGTTTTTCTTTTAAATTCGGTTCAAAAAATCTTACAAAATTTTTTCCGAAAACATCCGGTTTTTTATCTCCGTAATAAAAGAAAAAAAGATAACTCTCTTTAGTATATTTAATAAGTTTTTCTATATTTGGAGGAACCTTTGAATGTTTTATTATTAAAACATTGATATCCCCGAAAAGAGAACTCTCACTAAGATGGGTTTTTGCCGTTTCAAAATCATAATCATCATAATACATTTTAATAATATTAGCATTTTCAAATTGTTTCAAAATCTTTTTTTCATATTCTTGGAGATAAAAACTGTTTCCATATAACAACAAATGATGAGGTAATAGGCTTAATTTATCAAAATCTTTTTTATACATCTTAAACTTCCTCTTTATACGCCTTTCCCTTAATCTTAGCTGTTGCAATATTGCTGCTAAGAATTTCCACATCCACTTTTTCAAAAAGATTAAATTGTTCGGTATTTTTCAAAAACACCCTAGCTCCTAAAAGTTTGTCTTCTAAGATTTTGGCAATAGGAGGAATTTCTTTATCTTCAATTACGCCCTTATATTTATTGCCTATATGCAATGCGGCAAACCTTGCGTATTTTCTGTCATAAAAATCCCATTCTACTTTCATAGCTTCTCTTTCAAGCTCGCTGAGTTTAACCACGAGGGCTTCAACATTTCTCAGAATATAATCCACTATCTTTTGTTGATTTTTAATAGTGGCTTTAAGAAGCCTGTGTAAAATCAAATCGGGATATCTTCTAATAGGAGACGTAAAATGGGAATACCTCTCAAATCCAAGGGCAAAATGAGGAGTACATACGGCATCGTATCTTGCCTGCTGCTGAGAGCGTACAATAAGTTTATCCACAAATTTTTTAATTCCCATCTCTTTTGCCTGAGACTGAATTTTTTCAACCACTTTTACAAAATCTTTTTCATCTACATCCACATCTATTCCAAGAGCTCCAAGCTCGGTATAAAGTTCGTCCAGTGAAGTTTGAGAAGGCTTTTCATGAACCCTGAAAATCCCAAAATCAATCATTTTCGCCGCAGCCTGATTCGCAAGCAGCATACAGTCCTCTATCAGTTTATGGGAAGGGGTTTCCTTTTCTATTGTAACTTCTTTAATCATTCCATCTTCATCAAGACTCATTCTGATTTCGTCACTTTCAAATTCAAGACCTTTTTTAAGTCTTTTGTGTCTTATATGTTTTATTTTTTCCCATAAAGGCATAAGCCATTCTAAAATCTTTTTATCGGTATCGTCTGTATTTTCAAATTTACCTTCCAAAAACTCGTCAACCCTGTCATACGAATATTTTCTGTGAGAATTTATAATTCCCTCAAAAAGTTCTTCTTTTATTACTTCGTGGTTATTATTAAGGGTTATTTTAAAAATAAAAGCAAGCCTGTCTTCATGCTCTTTTAAAGAACAGATATTTTCGCTAAGTTCCCTTGGAAGCATTGGAATGGATTTATGCGGAAAATATATACTAAAACCTCTCTCTTTAGCTTCCCTGTCTATATTTCCGTTTAAATACACATATTCGCTCACATCCGCAATAGCCACGTAAATTTCGTTTTTTTCTTTATCATAATAAATCGCATCGTCATGGTCTTTTGCCGTAGGCGGGTCGATTGTGCAAAAAGGAAGATTCGTCAAATCCACCCTCTCAGGATACATGGATTTATCCACATAATCTCCAAACGCTTTTGCTTCTTTAATCGCTTTTTTACTAAATTCCTCTTTTTTGTTATAAAGGGCCAAAGATATTTTTTCATCAACCCAAGGGTCGTCTAAAACTCCCAACACCTCTTCAATTTTTGCGGTATAGTTATTTACCTTAAATACCGCGCCTTCTGGCAGCTTTTTGAGTGTTTTTTTCTTTTCGTTTACAAATACGGGCTGGTCTGTTTTAACGTTTTTAAGTACAGGGATTTTTTTACCTTTTTTATATTCGTATGTAAGATATACAACGCTGTATGCAAACGCTTTTTCCAAAATATAAACAACTTTTGCTTTAGGTCTTCCTTTTTTGTTTAAAAGCCTCTGGGCTATAACCAAATCTCCGTTACCAGCTCCATTTAAATGATGGGCTTCTATTAAATAATCTTTCTCTTTAACTCCTATGGGAATTAAAAAACCAAATCCTTTTTTGGTAACTTCCACTTTTCCTATTCTGTATTTTGATTTAAGCTGGACAATTTTACCATCCGTAACTATTCCCAGTGCTATTAAATCATTAACAATATCTCTTTTATCTCTTGGAATATCCTTTCGGTCTATTCCTTTTACTAATTTATAAGCAAATTCTTTCATTCATTTCCTTTTTCTAAAACTTCTAACGCTTTATTTAATTTTTCTATATCAAGATTATAATCCTGCGCTTTTTGAATTCCTTTTTGAACAGCCGTTTCAGTTTGCATATCAAGCAAATCTATAATCGTTCTTATAACGTCCAAACTTGCCGCACATTCTTTATAATTTGGAGCACTCAAAGGATTGTCTATATAAGATATCGGTTCTATTAACTCTTCTCCAAAATGCCAGTGTTTGAATATTTCAGCAGTAATTTCAGTAGCAGTAGCACCTACAAACTCTCTTTCGAGTTCTATTCTGTTTTCGCTGTTTAATCTTTCCCTAAACTCTTTATCTCTTCCCTCACCTACCAAAATAAGAGAGATTATCACCGCCCCTAAATCAATCAAAAAGGAATCTGTCGCAATTATATCAAGTTTGTCCCTTTTTGTCCTGTACCAGTTAAAAGCAAGAGCATTTCTTCTAATGCTTACGTCGTGAAACCGATTTTCGTCTATACCATACGCACTCAAATCAAACTTAAGATTATTCCTAACGGCAAAAGATATTACAAAACCTTTAACGGTCGTCATTCCAAAAAGACTTACGGCCTGGTCGACCGTTTTTATCTGTCTTGTAAATCCGTAAAGAGGAGAATTGGCAGCTTTTAAAAGATTGGCTATCAACATAGGGTCTTCTTTTATAACTTTTACCAAATCGGATATAGAAGAGTTAGGGTCGTTCGTAATTCTTTGAACTTCCATAACACTCTTAGGAAGAGGCGGAAGAGATTTTATCTGTTTTATTATTTTTTCGTTCATTTAACGCTCCTTTTTTAATATTATTATAATCTATTTTTTTAAAATTTTAGGAGTAATTACGAATACAAG
This sequence comes from Nautiliaceae bacterium, assembly GCA_027062985.1. Lineage (GTDB taxonomy): Bacteria > Campylobacterota > Campylobacteria > Campylobacterales > Nautiliaceae > Caminibacter. Next base: position 6,436 of record JAMOSR010000072.1, on the reverse strand, counting down.
CTCTTTTTTGTTGGATACCTTTTCTTTGGAAGAAAAAATATATTTTATTAAAGGAATTTCTTTTAAAACAGGAACGCCTTTTATTGTAAAAACCTCATCGGAACTTATAAGCCCTCCTAAAACAACCGTTTCGTTGTTTTTTATTTTTATAACGCTTTGCAAAACGTTATCTCTGGTATCAGGAGGCATTCCCCTGTTTTCATCGGTTAACTGGTTAATATCCCTAAAAGCGCTTATTTTTGGAGATATATTTAAAATAATTTCATTATTTTCCGTAATTTTAGGGGTAATATCCAGCACTACCCCCACAAATTTAGAGCCTATTGTATATTCGGTCTGAGGATTTCCGTTTTGGTCGTTAATTATTTTAGAAGCATATTTGTAATATACGGTATCTCCTATACTGATAATGGCTTTTTGATTATTAAGCGTAATGATTCTGGGATTAGAAAGAGAATTTACATTGCCGTTTTGAGATAAAAAATTTAAAAAAGCGTTTACGTTAAAAACCGAATAGTTAAAAACGCTGTTTTTACCGAAAATATTTCCGCTTCTTACCAAAACGCTTTTATCCAGAGAAAAAGACAAATCATTCCAGTTTATTCCGCTTGAACGGTTTTTAGAAAGTTCCACACTGTAAATTTTTACTTCAATCAATACTTCCTTATTTAAAGAATCTGTCAGACTTTTTACATATTTATCTACTCTTTTAAGCTCTCTTTTAGAACCTCTTACTATCAGCACTCCAGCCTCTTTATTAATTACCGCCATAGAAGAATTGGAATCACTTTTTAAAATATCCTTAATTTGAGAAAGTATCTTTCCCCAAAAATCAAACTTATAACTGCTAAAAACCTGATTATTCGTAGCGTTTAATACGGATGAGCCGTTAATAACGGAAGGAATAAAATCAAGAGAATATTTTTTTGTTTTTGAATATTTAACTTTTACAACCCTGCCTTTGATTTTAAAAAAAAGAAAATCTCCCAGCAGATAATCCAAAACTTTTCTTAAAGGTTGGTTTTTAAATTTGACATAAGGCATATTATGTCTCAAAAATTTTTCACTTTCTTCATCCATTACGGAAAGGTTATATCCGCATTCGTCAATTAAAATCCTTTCTAAAAACATCTTTTTAGAAATTCTGATATCTGATGAATTAATATAAGAAATTTTACATTCACCGGCAAAAATAAATATTCCTATTAAAAAAAACAAAATTTTTTTCATTTAATGCCTTTTTATTTTTAATTCCAAACCGTTTTTTAAAACTACCCTGTCAAAATAGACCTTTTTAATAACAGCTCCGCTTATTTTATCCCCTTTTTTATACCATAATGTCTTTTTATCACTTTTTATATAAGCGTACCCGTTTAACACACAAATCAGTTTATAATATCTATTTGTAGGAGTTTTAGTGATTTTTTTTATAAACGGGGATTTAAAAGAAGAATTTATTTCAAAATCTTTATAAAATTTATCATCGGCTAAAAGCAGGGAAAAAAACAGCAGCACTCTCAAAATGAAACACCAAAATATTTTACTGTAAATACGCCTCCGCTTTCGGATAAATTAAATTCATCCACATCTATAAGTTTTCGGCTTTTTTCTAAAAGATAAATACATTTCATAAATCCTTTGTAAGAATCGTTTATTTCCACTACAAAATTTCCTTTTTCATACACTCTACCGTTTTTAACAAAAGTGGTCTGTTCTATTTTACTGATGTTAGGACAGTTTTTAAGCTTATTGACAATCCAATTCTCATTTATAAATAAATTTTTTAATTTTTTAGTTTTTTCATTAAAAATCTTCTTATCCCTTTTTAATATTTCATTTTGTTTTTTTATAAGCTTCCTTTTATTTTCACAAATAATTTTCAATTCACGGTTGTTTTTGTTTAAAACAATCTGATAAACAATATCTCCTAAAACAACCCCGATAATAAAAATCCACACAAATTTTATCATTCAACAGCCTTAAAAGAAGCAATTACAAACCCGTTTTTTACCTTTAGAAAAAAATCTTTTATTTTAAAATTCTTTCTTATAAACGTCATAAAATCAAACAGAGAATTCTCATTTTCCGAATAAACTTCAAATAAAAAAACTCCTTTTTTAAACGACAGTTTCTTTAAGAAAACCCCGTATTTTTCAAAATTAACGCCAAATTCACTTAAACAAAGGCTTTTTGGTTTTTTGGAATTTATATTTTTAATTTCCGATATTAATGATTTATAGGACGTAACGGAAACAAGCTTTAATTTATTTAAGTTATCGTTTATTTTGAAATTAAATTTTACCAGCTCTTTTTTAAGCCTAATATTTTCTTGTTGTAATGAATAATGCCTTAAAATAACCACCGCTACTAGCAAAAAACTCAAACTTAACAAAAAAATATTTAACACTCTTTTTCTATTTTTTTCAAAAAAATTTTTTTTCCTTAAAAAAATAGAAAAATTGTAAACTCCTTGTTTATCATAAAGCGCCTGCTTAGCGCCCATCTCCAAAAAAATATCCGTACCTGATAGGTTAAAGTTTTCAAATCCTTCCAATTCCCTGTCAATAAAAATTCTTTTAACTGAAATACCTAAATAATTTTCTACGCGTTTAATCTCTTTTTTTAAATCTTCACTTAAAAAATCGTTGTTTTCATATCCAAATAAAATATGGGATATAAAAATCAGTCTCCCGTTTTTATAAAAGGAAATCAACCCCTCTTTAGAAGAAAGCACAATAAAAGCGTCACACATTTTTTCCATTTTTTCGTATAAAACTTCAAAAGAAAAAGAAACAAAAGAGACATAATCTATATAAGACACTTTTTTTAAAACCTCTTTAAATTCGGCTTTCATATTTTTTTTAGTTACTGCCACACATGAAAACACAACCCTATCATACGTTTTAAAAAAAGTATATTTGACAATTTTCTCATCACTTCCGAATTCATCGGAAATTTTTATACCGACAAAAGAATCTATATCCTCTATTTCATTAAAAATCTCTTTTAAAACATCAAAATTGTAAAAAACGGCATTTTCAAAATAAAGATAAGAAACAATACACTCTTTTGTAAGAAATGAGCTTATTTTTTCGAATCTAGAAGAAAAATCAAAAAGAAAAGCCTCTTTTTTTATTCCTAAAATTTTTTTACATTTAATCAACTTCGTAACCAAGCTCTTCAAGCATACGCTTATTTTTACTCCAGCCCGGTACAACCTTTACATAAAGTTCTAAATATATTTTTTTACCGCTAAACTGTTCTAAAAGCTGTCTGGCATACGTTCCTATTTCTTTTATCTTGCGACCTTTTTTACCGATTATCATACCTTTTTGACTAGGTCTTTCCACTATAATCGTCGCATAAACCTTATCAAGGTTATCATACTCTTCTATTTTGTCTATAAGTACATCCGTTTCATAAGGCAGTTCGTCTCCTAGCTTTTCAAAAAGAGCCTCTCTTATAAGTTCTTTGTAAATATCCCTGATATGTTCCGTGGAGATAATCTCAGGGTCGTAATAATAAGGATGTTCGGGAAGGTGTTTTACTATTTCATCCAGCAACTCATCTTTACCTTTACCTTCTACAGCACTTATTGGAATAACAGCCAGCGCTTTCCCAAGAGATTTATACTCTTCTATTTTCTTTTGAACCTCTTCATCGCTTGCCAAATCCGTTTTCGTTAAAACCACTATATGGGGAATATTTTTTTTATTAAGTTCTAAAAACCACTTATACCCGTCCAAATCGTCTTTTACATCCGCTAAAAAAAGAACTAAATCACTATCACCTAACGCTTTTAAGGCTTCTTTTAACATAAATTTATTAAGAAGCTTTTCTTTTTCATGAAGACCCGGAGTATCAAGAAGAACAATCTGGTCATCTCCATGCATAACAATAGCATTGACTCTTTTCCTACTGGCATTTGCTTTAGGAGAAACAAGAGCGATTTTTTCTCCTAAAAGCCAGTTAAGAAGTGTTGATTTACCGGCGTTTGGTTTTCCTAAAATTCCTACAAATCCGCTTTTTGGCATTAAATTCCTTATAAAATGTATTTTGTTATTTCTTCATTTTCCACTATATCATCAAGTCTTTCTTTAACATACTCTTTTGTAATTATAAAATCCTGACCTTTATACTCATCCGCATTAAAATTAATATCTTCAAGAACCTTTTCAACAACCGTGTGAAGACGTCTAGCTCCGATATCTTCCGTTTTTTCATTGGCTAAAAACGCATATCTTGCAATTTCTCTAAGCGCATCTTCTTCAAAAACAAGATTAACGCCTTCCACTTCAAGAAGTTTTTGATACTGTTTGATTAAAGAGTGTTTAGGACGTGTTAAAATTTGATATAAAGCTTCTTCATCAAGACTTTGAAGCTCGACTCTTAAAGGAAACCTACCCTGAAGTTCGGGAATTAAATCACTAGGCTTGCTTACATGAAAAGCACCTGCTGCTATAAATAAAATATGGTCCGTATTTACGTAGCCGTATTTTGTATTTACGGTAGAGCCTTCTACAATAGGTAACAAGTCCCGTTGAACTCCCTCTTTACTAGGGTCCTGGCGGGTATTTCCGGTAGCTGCGATTTTATCAATTTCATCTATAAAAATAATACCGTTTTCAGCTCTTTTTATAGCTTCTTTTTTAAGCTCTTCTTTATTTATAAACTTATCAGCAGCCTGACGTCTTAAAAGTTCTTTTGCTTCTTTTACTGTAACTTCTTTTTTTTCTTTACTTTTATTAAAAATTCCTATAATTTTTACGATACTCTCCTGAGCTTTTACCATATCAGGAGGAAGGGAATCGTCAAGTTCCATATTTTCATCCATTTCTACAGTAATTCTTAAATGGTCAACTTCTCCGCTTTTAACTTTTTCTTTCATTTTATTAAAAGTATGCTCATACTCTTTTTGTTTTTCTTCAGGAGCGTTTTTAGGAAGGGGCGGAATAAGCTTTTTAGTTATTTCATTGATAATGTCTTCTTCTATCTGCTCTTTTGACTGAGATTCCATTTCAGCCCTGACTAAATTCATAGAGTTATTAACCAAATCCCTTATCATACTCTCAACATCACGCCCTACAAACCCTACTTCCGTATACTTGCTAGCCTCAACTTTTACAAAAGGGACTTTCATCATCTTAGCCATTCTTCTGGCAATTTCCGTTTTCCCAACACCAGTAGGCCCTATCATAAGAATATTTTTAGGCAGAATATCATCCTGCCACTCTTTTGGAAGTTTCATTCTTCTATATCTGTTTCTAAGAGCAATTGCTATTGTTTTTTTAGCGTCCTTTTGCCCTACCACATATTCGTCAAGATATTTTACAATCTCTTTTGGAGTCATTTCCGCCATATTATTTATCCTCCTCTAATTTTAAAATGGTAATATTGGTATTGGTATAGATACAAAGCTCCCCAGCGATTTGAAGTGATTCTCTGACAAGCTTTTCAGGGTCAAGCTCGGCGTGTCTGTCAAGTGCGCGAGCAGCAGAAATCGCAAAATTCCCTCCGCTTCCGATTGCAGCGAGTTTGCCGTCTTCCGGTTCAACAACATCACCGTTACCTGAAAGAATGAAAATATGCTTTGTATTTAAAACAATCATCATAGCTTCAAGTCGTCTTAGATACTTGTCTTTTCTCCACTCTTTTGCAAAATCGATAACGGCTTTTAATAAATCGCCCTTTCTGTTTTGAAGATGGTTTTCAAACATATCGAATAAAATAAACGCATCAGCCGTGCTTCCGGCAAATCCGGCAAGGACTTTCCCGTTATAAAGAGTTCTTACTTTTTTTGCATTTCCTTTAAGTACGGCATGACCGAACGTAACCTGACCGTCCCCTCCTATTACGGCCACTCCGTCTTTTTTATATCCGAGTATCGTAGTGGCTTCTAAATGAATATTACCCATTACTCGCCTTCCACCACTAAATTGATTTTTCCATGAATTCCATGGCCTAATTTAATATCCACTGTATATTCCCCGGGAGCTTTAATCGCTGTATGTTCTATCTGTTTTTTATCAAAATCAAATCCCATCTCTTTTAATTTTTCAGCTATTTCCTTATTGGTAACGGAGCCTATAAGCTGACCGTTTGCTCCTAATTTATGCTTAATTACGATTTTCGTATTTTCAAGTTTTTCTTTTATCTGATTAAGTTCTTTTAGCTCAGCTTCAAGTTTGGCCTGTTTTTCAGCCTGCTCTTTTTCCCATTCTTTAATTACCTGGGGAGTTGCAAGTTTTGCAAAGCCTCTTGGAATTAAAAAGTTTCTGGCATATCCGTCTTTAGCTTCTTTTATCTCTCCGGCCTTTCCAAGACCTTTTACGTCTTTTATAAGTAAAACTTTCATATTTATCCTTTTGAGTTTTTTATAAATTTTTTAATTTTATTACTGAATTTTACTTAAAATTAGTTAAAATTGCAAAAAAGT
>JAMOSR010000071.1 GCA_027062985.1 Nautiliaceae bacterium | reverse complement strand
AGGAATGATATATCCGCTGTAAATGTGCGTATCGACTCTGACATCTTTTCCTCCCGGGATGTATAGTTTTTGAATTTTGCCCGGATTTGGGATAAATTTTTCAGGGTCTTCGGCTAAAATCCTGCACTCTATTGCATGTCCTTTTATTTCAATTTCATCCTGCGAAGGGATTTTTTCTCCTTCTTCCACTCTTATCATCCATTCCACAAGGTCTATTCCCGTTACCGTTTCGCTTACGGGATGTTCCACCTGAAGGCGGGTGTTCATTTCCATAAAATAAAAGTTCAAATCTTTATCCACCAGAAACTCTATTGTCCCAGCGCTGTAATAACCTATGGCTTTTGCCGCTTTTACGGCCGTTTCGTAAAGGGCTTTTCTGGTTTTTTCATCAAGAATAATTGCAGGGGATTCTTCTATAAGTTTTTGATGTCTTCTTTGAAGCGAACAGTCCCTTTCTCCTAAATGTATGACGTTTCCGTGTTTGTCTCCAAGAATCTGAACTTCTATATGGCGTGGTTTTTGAATATATTTTTCCATATAAATCGTCGGGTCTCCAAACGCGCTCTTAGCTTCATTGCTTGCGGCTAAAAAGGCGTTTTCTAAATAACTTTCGTCCTCAACGACTCTCATACCTCTTCCGCCGCCCCCGCTTGCGGCTTTTAATATTACCGGATATCCTATTTGTTTTGCTACTTTTTTAGCTTCTTCAACGTCTTTTACTGCTCCTTCACTTCCCGGAATTACGGGTACTCCCGCTTTTTTCATCACTTCTTTGGCTTTGCTTTTATCGGACATAATCTCCATAACTTCAAGGCTTGGTCCTATAAATGCTATGTCGTGTTCGCGGCATATTTCCACAAACGTCTGATTTTCGCTTAAAAAACCGTATCCCGGAAAAATAGCGTCGCACTCCGTCATTTCCGCCGCTGTTATAATAGCAGGAATGTTAAGATAGCTTTCTGTTGATTTTTCCGGTCCTACGCATACCGCTCCGTCTGCAAATTCAAGATAAATGGCGCTTTTATCGGCTGTTGAGTAAATACATACGGCTTCTTTTTGAAGCTTGTGGATAGCCCTTACGGCTCTTAGAGCTATTTCTCCTCTGTTGGCTATTAAAATTCTGTTGAGTTTTTTCATCAGCTAAGCCTTTTTACTTTAAATAACGGAGTGTCAAATTCAACAGGCTGTCCGTCTTCTACTAAGATATCCAAAATTTCGCAGTCAAACTCCGCTTCAAGTTCGTTCATAATTTTCATAGCTTCAATAATGCATAAAGTCTGACCTTTTTTTACTTTGTCTCCAACTTTTACATAAGGAGGGGAATCAGGGCTTGGAGCCTGATAAAAAGTTCCGACCATAGGGGAGGTAATCAAATCCCCTTCAACCTCACATTCAGGTTTTGCCTCTATTTTTTGAACTATAGGGGTTTTTGCCGGTTCTGTTGAGAGTTGCGGCTGAGGCTGTTGGGGCTGGGCTACAGGGGATGTTTTATCCAGATAGATTCTGAATTCTTCTGTTTCAAGTTCTAAAATATTTGTTTTTGATTTATCAAAAGCTTCTAAAAGTCTTTTTAATTCTTTTAAATCCATTATATATCCTTTATTAAATTTTTATAGACACTGACATTGGTCAATACCGGTTAATAAAATAATAGCATAATTTTGTTACAATTTTAATAAAACAAGATAAGGAAATCTGTATGGGTGTTAAGTCCGATAAATGGATAAGAACAATGGCAAAAAGGTTCGGAATGATTGAACCTTTTGAAGAAAAGCAGGTAAGAAAAGGGATAATAAGTTACGGGGTAAGCTCTTACGGGTACGATATAAGAGTCAGTGATGAATTTATGGTGTTTACCAATATAAATTCGACTATTGTAGACCCTAAAGATTTTGACGAAAGAAACGTTGTAAAAATAAAGGGGGACTGTATTATCCCTCCAAATTCTTTTGCCCTTTGCAGAAGTGTTGAATATTTCAGAATGCCTCGCGACGTTTTGGCTATATGCGTGGGTAAAAGCACATACGCCAGATGCGGTATAATCGTAAACGTTACGCCTATAGAACCCGAATGGGAGGGCCATATAACAATAGAAATATCCAATACTACGCCTCTTCCCGCGAAAATATACGCAAACGAGGGTATAGCCCAGCTTATATTTTTAGGTGCGGACGACAGTATATGCGAGACCAGTTATGCGGACAAACGCGGCAAATATCACGGACAGCAGGGAATAACGCTTCCGAAGGTTGAAAAATGAGAGTGTGCGTGGCTTTAGACAATCCGACAAAAGAGGAAAATTTAAAACTTGCAAACGAATTAAAAGAGTATGCGAAAGATTTATGGCTTAAGGTTGGATTTAGAAGTTATATAAGAGACGGAAACGAATTTGTAAAAGAGCTTAAGGATTTAGGGTATAATATATTTTTAGATTTAAAACTTTACGATATTCCAAATACCATGGCGGATGCGGCCGAGGAGATAGCAAAACTTGGCGTGGATATGTTTAATGTTCATGCAAGCGCCGGCGGCAGGGCTTTAAAAGAGGTTATGAAAAGACTTGAGCGTTTTGAAAAAAGACCTCTTGTTTTGGCCGTTACCGCTTTAACAAGTTTTGATGATGAGGAATTTAAAAAAATTTACGGTAAAAGCATAAAAGAAAAAGCGGGAGAATTTGCCCTACTGGCTTATGAGTGCGGGCTTGACGGAGTGGTTTGCAGTGTTTGGGAAAGTCTGGAAATTAAAAAGAAAACTTCTGAGAATTTTATAACGCTTACACCCGGTATAAGACCTTTTGGAGAAGATGCACAGGACCAGAGAAGAGTTGCCGATTTGAAAGCGGCAAAAGAAAACAGGGTTGATTTTATAGTTGTCGGAAGACCTGTTTATAAATCTGAAAATCCCAAAAAAACAGTGGAAAAAATATTAAAGGAGATTAAATGAAAAAAATAATAACTCTAGCGGCGGCTGTAGCTTCGCTTTTTGCTTTTGATAAAGTGATTTCTCAGGATAAGATAATAAATGTTTTAAAACTCTCTCCCGTATATAAACAGCTGGCCGGGCCTATAAAAAAAGGCGAGGTAAAATTAAAGGGGACTCAAAAGGACGGATTTTATATTATAGAAATCAACACTCCAAGAGGAAGGGGGCTTTTATACATAACGGCCGATGGAAAATATACCGTTATAGGCCGGGTTATAGACAATAAAACATCCCGTCCTCTTGTGCCGAATTTTCCTAAAAATGCCGATGTTGTAAAAAAAGGCGTAATGTTTACGTTTGGGAAAGGAAACAAGGATATTTATCTGATAACGGACCCTGAGTGTCCTTACTGCAGAATAATGGAAAAAGAGAAAAAAGATATTCTTGAAAAAAATTACAGAGTTCATGTAATTTTATATCCTCTTTCTTTTCATAAACATGCAAAAGATATGAGCTATTACATTCTTGCCGGAAAAACGGACGAAGAGAGGGCTAAAAGACTTAGAGAAGTTTTAAGCGGTGCTGATGCATGGAAAAAGTTTAAGCCTACAAAAGAACAAAAAGAGAAATTTGATAAAGAACTGGCAGCTGCTAAAAAAGCGGTTGAGGAATTGGGAGCCAGGGGAACGCCTACAATATTTGACGAAAAATTCAACACTATAGACTGGTCAAGTATAAAATAGGAGTGTGATATGAGTTTGTCAAGTAATTTTATAGATGCGGCTTTATGCTGCAGCCTGAAAATCATAAGAAGCCTTCATGAAGAGCTTAACCTTTTTGAAGAAAAAGGAGTAGGATACGGGGGGGATAGAAGTTTAAACATCGATTTAATAGCCGAAAAAATCTTAATAGAAAAGCTTAGCGAGTTTGGAAACATTTTCAGTGAGGAAGCGGGGTTTGTGGATAACGGAAAAGAAAAAACCATTATTATAGACCCTATTGACGGAAGTTACAATGTATCAAACAGTATTCCTTATTTCGGGACCAGTATCTATTTTGAGGATACGGCTTCGGTAATTGTCAATTTAAGTAACGGGGATTATTTTATACGAGATGAAAAAGGTAAAAAATTTGATAATCTTTTTAGAAAACCGTTTTTTGCCAATTTCAGACATGACGTTATTATTTTCGAAAAAGCTTATAAAAATCCGGATATTGTCCAGAAACTGGCAAATCATAATCTAAAATTCAGAGCCCCCGGCGCTCTTAGTCTTTCTTTGGCTTACGGAGAATCAAGCAAGGCCGTTATTTATAAAGGTGAGATAAGAGAATTTGACATAGCGGCCGCTAAATTTTATAACAGCGACTGTTTTTGGCATTTTGAGGAAGATTTAATAGTTATGAGTCCTAAATACGAGTATTTGGAGGAAGTGTTAAAAATTATAAAGGAATAGACCATGGGATTTGGAGATTTTTTAAAAAAATTCAAAAGACCGCAGCCTACTAAAGACGAAAAACCCACCAGCTGGATAAAATGCCCGGCCTGCGGGTCTATAAGTTTTTATAAAGAAGTCAAAAAGGAAAACAACACCTGTCCAAAATGCGGATATCATTTCAGAATGAGCGCGGAGGAGAGAATAAAACTTTTGGCGGATGAGAATACGTTTGTAGAGTATGACAAAAATTTGGAGCCTAACGACCCTCTTAATTTTGTGGATAAAAAAAGCTATAAAAAAAGAATAGAAGAAGGATATAAGAAAACCGGAAGAAAAAGTTCGGTAATTTCGGGAGAGTGCGAAATAAACGGAATTCCTGCCCAACTGGTGGTTTTTGATTTTGCTTTTATGGGGGGAAGTCTTGGAAGCGTTGAGGGGGAAAAGATAGTAAGGGCCGTTATGAGGGCCATTTCAAAACAGCATGGTGTTGTTATCGTTTCGACAAGCGGCGGGGCTAGAATGCAGGAGAGTACGTTTTCCCTTATGCAGATGGCAAAGACTTCCGCCGCATTGGCAAGTCTTGCCGAACATAAACTCCCTTATATTTCCGTGCTTACAGACCCGACGTTTGGAGGGGTGAGCGCTTCTTTTGCGTTTTTGGGAGATTATATTATAGCAGAACCCGGGGCTATGATAGGATTTGCCGGTCCTAGGGTTATAAAGCAGACGATAGGTGAAGATTTGCCCGAAGGTTTTCAAAGAGCGGAATTTCTTTTAGAACATGGTCTTATAGATATGGTGGTTAAAAGAAACGAACTTAAAAAAACAATTTCAGATTTGCTTAAATACTCTTTAAAGAGCGTTTAATGGCCCTTTACGCTCTTTTGGATTTTGACACGCTGCAAAAATACGGCGTTTCCATAGAGGAGTTTTGTAAAACCGCAAAAGGCTTAAAAGCGAAGATTTTACAGTACAGGGATAAAAACTCTTCTTTGGAAGAAAAGAAAAAAAGGCTTTTTGAAATAAAAAAATATTGGAAAAAAACGCTTATAATCAATGATACGGTTGAGCTTTTGCCTTACTGTGACGGAATTCACATAGGACAGGAGGATTTGGAAAAACTTTCAGCTGATATGAAAATTTCTAAAAAAGAGGTAATAGAGTTTTTAAGACAAAACGGGAAAAAAGTAGGGTTGTCCACCCATAATAAAGAAGAAATACTTGAAGCCAATAAATTTCCCCTCTCTTACATAGGCCTTGGGGCGTACAGACCGACTTTTACAAAAAACACCTCTAATATTCTCGGACAAAAAGTTATAAACCTTATAAAATATTCTTATCATCCGGTGGCCGTAATAGGCGGAGTTAAAATTTATGATAAAATTCCGTCAAAATTTAAGGTGGTAGGAAGCGATATATGCAGATTAACGTCTATTCGATTGAAAAAAAAGAGGATTTTCAAAACGAAATAAAAGAATTTATAAAAAAATCAAAACAGTTTGCAAACGTTAACAACATAACCCTCTATTCAAAAAGCCTTTCAAAAACCGATAATCCCCAAAAAGAGTATTCCAAAATCTTAGAGAAATATACTCAGTGCGGATTTAATGTTATTCTCTCTCCCGATGGAAAACTGGTTGACAGTTTTGAGTTTTCAAAATTTTTTGAACATTCGCATGTAAATTTTTTTATAGCCGGGGCGTACGGATTTGAAGAAGCGTTTAAGAAAAAGGGGAAACTTATTTCCTTAAGTCCTCTTACTATGAGTCATAAAATCGCAAAACTTGTATTGTTTGAGCAGATTTACAGAGGGCTTAGCATAAAGCATAACCATCCATATCATAAATAAAAGGAGAAAAAAATGAGCGTAAACGTAAATCACTTTAAAGAAATTCTGCTGATGAGAAAAGCGGAGCTTGAGAGGATACTTTTTAATATTTCAAGCGAACTGAATGACATCAGCAAATGCGATATTAAAGACGAGGGGGATTTTGCAGCGGCAAGTATGGACAGCGGAAGGGATTATCAGATATACCTCAATCAGAAAAAAGAACTTGCCGAAATAGAAGAAGCGTTGAAAAAAATAGAAGAAGGAACTTATGGAATATGTGAGATGTGCGACGAGCCTATTCAAGAAGAAAGACTTAAAATAAAACCTTACGCAAAATATTGTATAATATGTAGAGAAATTATAGAAAAAGAGAAAAAATGAAAAAATATACTATTTTTAGTCTGATTTTTATAGGAATTGTGACCCTTTTTGTATATGTTGAAAACAATGCGGTAACTACGTTTGAGTTTGGAGATTTTACCGTTTCCCTGCCGAATGCGGTTTGGGTTGCCGTTTTTTTGGGTGTTTTCTTTATTTTTTCTTTAATGTTTTTGGTGTTTTTGAATTTAAAAAACGCCGTTTATCAGAAAAATATTAAAAAAGATACGGAAAACATAATAAACAATATCAAAAACGGTGTTTTTTATAAAGATGAGACTAAAAAAGCCAAAATTTTAAAACACCTTAACGAATTTGCCAAGAAAAATATAAAAGGCCTTGAAATTTTGCCGCAGCCTCACGAAAAATTCGAGTTTTTTGAAGATATAAAAAAACTTAAAAACGGTGAGACGATTGATATTTCCAAATATAAATTAAAAGAAGACAACCCCTGGTTTATTTTAAACGCCAAAAACAGGCTTAAAAAAGACCCTTCATACGCCAGGGAAGTGTTAAAAAAGTTTAAAAACGAAGAGCTTAAAAAAGAAGCGTTTTATATTTTTGCAAAAGAGGCTTCCGTTAAAGAAATAATAAAATACAATTATCCTGTTACGCTGGACATTCTTCTTGGTCATATAAACGATGAAGATTTAGAGCTTTTGATTAAAAAAGCATCTCTTAC
>JAMOSR010000070.1 GCA_027062985.1 Nautiliaceae bacterium | reverse complement strand
GAAGCCAGGGCGCTTACAATTCTTTGTGACTCTTCATTAAATGTAACTACGAGTCTTTCGCTGTTCATATCTATCAAATCGAATAAAAAAAGCCCTTTAATATAGTTATAAACGGGTTTTTTCGGATTTGCAAAAAGTATTTCAAACTCTTTGCTTGAGAGTTTCCTGATCGTAATATATATGGCTTTTTCATCAAATGTAACCGAATATTTTTTTATTTTTATTATTAAATCTTTTTTATAATTTAAAAGCAGTTTTTTTAATAAATTTTCATTATCGCCTTTTTGCTTTTTATACATATTGGCGATAGCCTGTAAAAGCAGTTTGTGCTTTCTGACATTTTTTTTGTCGTAATAAATCTTATATTGGTTGTCGTTTATTTCGAGTTTGTTAAAAGAGAGTCTTATAAACTCGACAAACCCTTTAATCTTAAATCTCGAATCTATAACAACTTCGATATTTTCACCAATATTTATTTCAAATACTTTATCAGTCATCTCTCTTCGCTATTATTAAAGTGGCAATAGGAAATATAAGTTTTTGTTTTTTAACAATGCTAAATCCTTTTAAACTCTTTAAAATATCTTCCTCGTCTAACGAATCTATACTTTTACCAAGCAATTTGTATTCCTTTTTCATGCCAAGCATAACTCCCGCTATTAAAGGCACTATTTTATTCATATACAAAAGTATGAGTTTTGCAAGAAAAGAATCACTTTTTACCATTTCCACTATCGCAAAATATCCCCCCGGCTTTATATGGTTTTTTATATTTTCAACACCTTTAGCTAAATCGTCAAAATTTCTTAAAGCCATAAAAGCGGTTACCAGATCCGCTTTTTTTTCAAGTCTGAAATTTTCAGCCGTATCTTCAATAATTATTATTTTTTTACTTCCTTCCAATATCCATTTTCCATTTTCCATTTTCCATTTTCCATTAAATTTGCCTTTTGCAATTAAGTTCATCTCCCTGCTTGGTTCGATCAGGTACATTTCGTCAAAATCAAGCGCTATTGCCATCTCACCCGTAGCACTTGCGACATCTATCAAAACACCGTTTTTTATATGTTTTTCGATTTCTTTGACAAACATCCACCGCCACAGCTCTTCTATCCCGAAACTCACTATTTTGGTTGCTAAGTCGTATTTTTTTGCAAGTTTGTCATAAATTTTTACATCCATTAATATTTCCTCAATATATGCAAATATTCATAAGTTTTATCTGCTTTATGCTCTCTTTTACTGTCCGCCTTAAAACGTTGATACTCTTTTTTAACAAGCTCATATTTTCCGTATTTGCTCATAATTTTTCTTATCTCTTCTTCACTCATAAGCCCTTCATTATTATAACTCAAAAATACCCACTCAAAATCAGCATTTTTTATCAAATCTTCAAAAACTTCTTTAACTTTTCCCTTTTGGCACCAAGGAGACTTATAATATTCTCTTAGCCCCGTTTTGCCCTTAGGCTCAAACTCCTTATATTCGGCAATGGTATTTAAAAGATGATAATTAGCCCCGTATTGTCTGCTGTTATAAGGAGGGTCAAGATACAGGACGTTACCGCTTATTTCTCTTATCAGCTCATTTGCTTCCTTTTGGATTACTACATGTTCGTTGTCGTTTTCTTCATAAACGGCAGGCTCTAGGACCAGCGGTTTTGCAGCTGACTTTTTGATTTTTTTCAGGAATGCCCCGTAAACACTAGCCGTATTTGCGACTTTATCGGCGCTTTCGATTAGACTGGCTAAAAGAAAATAATATAAGTCCTCATCATCTTTAAACTTCTCAATTTCCATGCGGATAGTATCAATCTTTTTGCCGTTTTCATCGCTAAAATAGAGCCTACCTGCAGGGGAACAGTAGGTATTATAGATGAAGCTGTCATCTCTTAGAGGCAAATTATTCATGTATTCGATTATCTCCAGCTTTTCTTTTAAATTCTTATGATTGCCGATGTAGTTGCGATTCAGCACATACGCATAATATTCTATATCGTTTGAGATTACTTTTTTTACATCTTTTTTAAAAACTCTTCCGATTATCCCAGTTCCGGCGAATAAATCGCAGAAAATTTCAGGTTTTATTCTTTTTGTTATCTCTTCTTTTATCCAGTTAGAGAGTTTATATTTACTTCCTATGTAATTCATCATTATCCTCTTTTAATATTTCAAGTGGAGATACCCCTAAAAAATCTGCAAGCTCCACTACATTACTTTTAATGGGATTGTATTTATCAGATAATATATTTGATAACTGATTTTTACTAATACCAAGCATTTTAGCAAGTTCAGTTTGATTTTTAATTTTTTTCTTTGCCATAAGCTCTTTTACCTTAAATTTATCTATTCTCACAGCCAAATTATATCCTTTTTAAAGTCCAAGTACAAGTATTTTATTAATTTTTTTCATCTTTTTTATTAACTGACTTATTCAATTCTTCTCTCCATTTATACGGGTCATACCAAAAACACCCCTCACACCCTTTTTCATCACATTCACTTTTCCCTCCCCACTTTTCATCTCCCTTATACCAAAAATAAATCCCTGGAAAATATCCTCTTTTACCTGTCTTTACACATCTCTCACAAAACCTTGATTTTAAAAGATTATGACTTCTTGTGAGCAAAATAAACTTTTGCTTAATTTCCTCTTCGCTCATATCATTTAACTTTTCTTCATCTCTGCACCACCTGACCTGTGGAAACTTATGGTCAATTTCAAGTTCTTTTGATGGCATTTTTCTTAAATATACAGCTTCTTCATAATTTAAAACTTCTTTTACTTTTTTAGCTAATTTAGCCGGTATTGAACTTCTAACTTTTGTTTCATCTAATATTTCAAGTGATTTTAACTTTCTATGAATTGTTTTTTTACCACAAGTTTGGCAATACATTTTTTTATAAAAATTACCTTTTTCATCGGTATCAAGCTGAATTCCCATCTGTCTCCACACCTGCCAAGTTTTAGCCTGAGCCGATTTTAACTCGCATTTAGTGCAGTGCCATTTTAAATCTTTCATCACTTCCCAGTCGTGATAAGAAGTTGTGTTTGGGTTAAAGGGGTTGGTCATTTTTTAATCCTATTAATTTAGCTATTTTTTTTTTCACCAACTCTTCTCTAATTTCAACAAATTTGTTAAAGTTTTTTTCAATTTTTTCAATAGAAGAATCTTCTTTTGTATTCAATAAAATTTTATACATATCTTCATTTATAAAATGTTTTTTAAGAATATTTTTTACTACTTCTTCACTTTTATGAAGTTTTATCATTTCATTTATATAAGTGGAAGGTGATTTTTTGGAAATTTTTTTATTAGTAGTTGAAGTAATTAAAGTTCTATTAGCAACAATATCAAAATTAACCTTTACACCTTTATCTTTTAAAAATTGTTTGGGAAAAATATGATGGTCCTCTAATTCATTTACAGAAAATTTAATTTTATCATTTTCATAAAAATCTCTTGCTTCATTTATAAAAAGTAAGTTAAAAACTCCTTTATAAACAGAGTTTCCTGAGTATCTTTTATCTAAAATCGTAAATGTTTTAAATAAAATATCTCTCATTTCTAAAACAGATTCAGGGATTTTCTCATCATCAAACCAAGTTTTTAACTCTTTATAATCTTTCATAAGTTTTGTTTCAGTAGACCCAGAAAATCTTTCACTAAATACGGCAGACCAATACCATTGATTTATTTTTTCATAATTCCTATTTTCTAAAACTTCTAAAGCTAATAAAACTATCAGCATAGGTTTATAAGGAAGCCATTTTTCTACATTTGCTATACCATATTCATTTTTATCTAAAAACCTATTTACAAAATTATCAAATTTTTTAACATACATATTCCATATGTTTTCATTTAAAATATTCTCATTAATTTTTAACATTTCTCTTGCTTTAATACTTAAACCGTTATTTAAAGCTATTGATTGAATAATATAATAAGGAATTGTTGTATCTCTTTTATTATTTACAGATATTTTTTTTATATTTTCATAATTTTCAAAACTTTCTTCCCACTTTCCTCTTAAATTTAAAAATTTGTAAAGTCTTGCTGTTAATAAATCAAAAATAGAAAGTTTTATACCGGTTCTATTGATTTTTTCAAACAAAACTGCAATTGTTTCTGGTTTTTCATTTATAGAAACTTCCAATGTTAAAACTTGATAATTTAAAATATTTTCTATATATGAATAAATTTTTTCACTCTCTTCATCACTCAAATCAAATTCTCTTAACTTTTTAAACCAAAGTTTAGAAAAATCTTCTTTTAATAAAGAAATTGGTAAAATTTTTTCTTCTTTTAAAGTTTTATAATGATAAATTCCATCTTCATTTAATAAACTTTTATATTCTCTCCAAGCCACTGACCAACTGAAAACTGCGTCATCAATATTATCTTTTAATAACTCTTCTATATTAATAAAAAATCTATAAGGATTAGTAACATTTTTTAAAGGAATATTAGGTTCATAAAGAGCGTAAAACATTGAGCTTAGTCTTTGTTGTCCATCCAATATTAAAATATTAGGTCTTTCATAAAAATCAGGATTAACATTTTTTACACCTTCAATAGGAATTACTTTAAATGGCAAATTATCAGGTGTTACATCCTGAATAAGAAAAGTTCCTACAAACATATTCTCTAATAAAGATTTAATTAATTCCTCAACGTCTTGTCTACTCCAAACAAAATTCCTTTGAAAATCAGGAAGCATTACTTCACCAATATATGCTTTTTTTACTAAATCATTAATTAAATTTTTATTTCCTTGTCTTAATTGCATTTTCTCTCCCTTCAAACTTTTCTAAACACAAAAATATACTCATGCTTAAAAATATAATAATCACTGCTTAACGCCCTGTATCTCCAAATTCCTCCGCTTCCAAGTTTTCCTCTATTTCCTTCTATATTTTTTATAATTATACCTTTTAATTTTACATTAAAATTTTTTTTTATCATATCCATAGTATAAAACCCAAGAGGCAATACTTCGCTGTTTTTATAAACATCTCCTATAACCAGAGCAAAGTATCTATCTTTTTCCAAAAATGGCAAAAAATTCTCACAAACAATTCTCATTTTATTTACAAACTCTTGAATATTATCAATCTGGCTTAAATCTTCATCTTTATTGGTAAATTTAACGATATCCATATAAGGAGGGTGCATAATAATTAACTGAGCTTTTTGAGAGTTGAATTTTTCAAGAGCCTTTTTTATATTTAATTCTACCGTTTTTTTATCAAGGGAATTAGCTAAAAATATTTCATAATCTCTATAAATAAGATTATCTTTCATTTGATTATTTACATATTCAACCATCTCTTCATTTATATCAAATCCGATATATTTACGATTAAGCCTTTCGCATTCAAAAAGAGTCGTCCCGCTTCCCATAAAAGGTTCGATTACTGTTTCTCCTTCTTTTGTATATCTTTTTATTAGCTGATAAGGAATTTGGGGGATAAAATTTCCATGATAAATGTTTTTATGCTTTCCAGATTTATCCCTCTCATTTATAAGCCACAAGCTGTCGGTATTAATATCGCAATTTTTCCATTCCTTTAAATCAAGGTCGTTAAATTTTGGCATTTTCCAAACCTTCTTTAAAACCTATTTCAAATCCTTGAAGATATCCTGTTAAATACCCAATAAATTCTGTCACTACCTTTTGTGCTTCTAATTCATCACCTTTTGATACATAATATTCCATATATTTTGAAGTTAATAACACTATATATAAGCTATTTTTTAATTCAATTGCAAAATAAATTTCATTAAATTTCAAGTTATATTTATCTAAAATTTCTTCTTTAAATTTGTTAAACAGCCAAATTTCTAATAAAACATCACCTCTTTTTGGTGATAAAAACTCAAAAACTTTTTTTTCAATTATTGAATATCTTTTACTTTCTTTATCATAAAAAACTTTATCAAACAAATCTTTCATCTTACCTCCCAAACACAATCAAATCATCACCGCTCATAGTATGCAATATTTCAAATTCATCTTCACTTCTGAAATTAAACCTGTTTGCAAATTTGGGACTTATTATAAAAACCTTCCAGTCAACCAGATTTTTTATTTCGTTATACAGCCTCTCGCCGCCTTCAATCATTATAAAATTATAATTATTTATCTTATCCAGCGAATCTTCTACAAACACTTTTCTTTTCGGAACGTTAAAAAGGGGGATGTTTCGGTCAATTCCGTCGTTTTTAGAATAAATCAAAACATCAGGCGCCCTGCCCCCGACTCTTCTTGCATCAAGTGTGGGTCTGTCAATTCTTACGGTATTGCCTCCGATTACCAGCAAATCTATTTTATCCCTTATTTTATGCACCCAGTTTAACGACTCGTCACTGCTTATATATCCGCCGGTAATTGATCCGTTCATAGTAAGAGCCAGTTTATAAAACACAAACCTTTTTTGCCACTTTACAAACGGCTCTATCAAATCGTAACATCTTTTATTTTCTAAAATATTAACCTTAATACCGGCGTTTTTTAAAATTTCACCGCCCCCGCCGTGTCCGATAATCGGATCAGGCCAGCCTATAGTTACGCTTTTTGGTTTTAAATGTTTAAGCAAATTGGCACATGAGGGGGTTTTTCCTGAATGGGCACATGGTTCAAGCGTTACGTAAACATTAGCATCGTTAAAAAAACCGTTATGGTTTTGAAGTAGAAATTCATGTATATCATGCGACCTTTCAAGTTCCGGTGCATTATTAAAAGCCCTGAATGCATTCCAAAGGGCATTTACCTCGGCGTGAGGTTCCCCGGCTTTTTTATGAACCCCGACAAACAAACGGTTGTTAACAATAACGGCAGCCCCAACCGCAGGATTCGGATACGTTAAAAACTGATATTTCCAAGCTTCGTTTATTATCAAATCAAATATAAAATTTTTCATTTTTCACTTTACATTTTTCATTTATCTTCGTATTTGTACGTATTCCACTCGATAAACGTTTTGGCTTTTTTAATGTTTTCAAATGGCACTTTTTCTTTTCCTATTTCAGCCACGTTGTCATTAAAACTTTTAAGCACACCTTTTATTTTCTGCCCTTCCGTAGTCGTTACTTTTACGTTTTCTCCTATACTTTTTTCAAAATGTTCAGGTTTAGTAAGTTTTCTCTCAATCCCCGGAGAGCTGACTTCTAAGAAATATTTCCCCTCAACCGGGTCTTCTATGTCAAAAATAGGCGAAATTAGGTTGTTGATTTTAGCACAGTCATTAAGCGATACACCGCC
>JAMOSR010000069.1 GCA_027062985.1 Nautiliaceae bacterium | reverse complement strand
TCACGAAGTAGCGGATACGGTATAAACAATCCTTTTTCCATAAAACATAAAAACCAAGTATCTCTTTGGGATGTTAATTTGGACGATTATGAAACGGTTTTTATTCAAGGAGCAAATCCTCTTATAAGTTTTCCAAACAGAAATGAGTGGCTTAAACTAAAAGAAAAAACCACGGTGGTTTTTGGAAAATATATGGACGAAACGGCAAAAATTGCCCAGCTTTTTATCCCTACTAAGGATTTTTACGAAAAAAAAGATGTAAGGGGAAGTTATTTTCATGAGTTTGTATTAGTAAATAAAAAAGCGTTAAATTCTAAAAAAGAAAAAATCAGCGAATATGAGTTGAGTAGATATTTGATGGGTGAGTTTTATTTTAAAGAAATAAAAAAAGAAGATGAGTATATAAAAGATATACTTCAGGCGGATTTGGAAAAAATAGACGATGAAATATATCGTAAAAGGATGTTTGACATTCCTCCTTATATAAACGGTTTTTTTACGGATAACGGAAGGTTTAAATTTTTAATCGAAAAATTTAATTATACAAAAAAGCCCTTTGAGATAGTTACCGCTAAGGAGTTTAAAGCCCTTAATTCACAATTTAAAAGGGATAAAAAAGTATATGTAAATCCAAATAGTAATTTTATTATGTTAAATTGGTTGAAACAAAATATAGAAAAAAACAAAATAGTATTTAGCGGTGAAATTCCGAAAAATATTATTTTTGCAAAAGGAGGGTATGTTATTAACAAGTTTATAAAGTGTAAAGGAGAAGACGCGTATTATGAAATTTTCTAAAAACTCCAAATGTCCGTGCGGAAGCGGAAAAAAATATAAAGAGTGTTGTTATAAATGGCATAAAATTTCTAAAGCCCCAAATGCGTTGCTGCTTATGAAAAGCAGATACTCTGCATATGCTCTTGGGAATGCGGATTATATTATTAAAACAACCCATCCAGACTCTCCTCATTATGAAAAAGATATCAAAGCATGGAAAAATTCAATTAAAAACTTTTCTGAATCTGAGTTTAAAAAACTTGAAATAGTAGAATATAAAAATGAAAAGAAAAGAGCTTTTGTTAAATTTAAAGCTTATATTGACGATTTTGTTATGGAAGAAGAAAGTCTTTTTGTAAAAGAAGATAAATGGTATTATATTAAAGGGGTGTAAAGTTTTTTAAAAGGATGCTCAATGAAGATTAACAGATTTCCTAAAATGGCGGCACTTCAAAAATTCCGGGCTTTAAAACTGGGGTATGAAGAACCTTTAGCTGAAGCTATAGGAATAGCGGAAGCCACAAAGTATGCTATATTTAAAAATATTTCTCATAAAAAAAGGGTATTACAAGAAAAAGAAGAAGTTTTTAAGCGTTATGAAGGTAAAAAAGAACTTGATGAAAAAACATTTGAAATATTTAAGCTTCAGGCACTTGAAGGGCTTCCTTATGTGGGTGGAAAAGTATATACCAGTGATGATTATAAAAAAGCCGTTTTTTTGAGGTTTGGAGAAGAAATAGGCAAAAAGATAGAAGAATGGGCTAAAAATATCATTAAAAATTGTGATGAGAGAGTGTTAAAAAGTGAGAATAAATTTTTTAACGAATGCTGGAAACCCCATAGGGACGAATTAAGTGAAATTTAAAGTTTGAATCTAAGTTTTATAGCTTTTGCAAGAGAGTTAATATCTACGTTTTCAAAATGTACTCCTGTAGGGACCCCCTGGGCTATTTGGGAGAATTCTAAGTTTAAATCTTTAAGTTTGTCTTCTAAATAAAGTACTCTGGCTTCGCTCTCTACTGAAGGAGGGAAAGCAAATATTACCTCTTTTATTTCCTTTTCTTTTATAAGGTTTCTTAACTTTTGTATATGTTCGTCATCAAGATGGTTTAATACGAAATAATAGCCATGATAACTGCCGCTTTCTTCGATTACCAATACGTCTTTTGGAGATTCCACAACGGCAACTGTTTTGTCTCTGTTTGGGTCGTCACATATCGAGCATATTTCGTGTTCGCTGAAATTTCCGCATATTTCACATGTTTTTACATTTGTTACTACTTCTTCTATGGCGTTTATCAGTTTTAATGCTTTAAATTTATCTTTTGCAAGACTTAAAGCAAGCCTTGTTGCCGATTTTTTACCTATACTCGGAAGTTCTTCAAAAGCTTCTATTAAATGTTGTATACTCTGAAGGTCTTTCATTTTTGTCCTATTTTAGATAAAATTTATTTAGATTAAAAATTTTAATCGAAATTATACCAAGAAAAAGGAGATTGATTATGTTTGACCCGTTTGACGAACATAAAACCCCTAAAGACAAGTTTTTTGAAATTATGTATCATGCAAATAAAAATTTAGTTATAGAAGAGCTTGAAGATGTTTTTAAACGGTTGGCGGCACTTGAAATTTTAGCAGAAGATTGTTATGGTGATGAAGTTGACCAAAAAATAAACGAAGTTGTTTTTAACCGCTCAAGTGAACTTGAAGAGGTGGAAAACGATTTTTATATTCATACGATGTCTAATATTTTGACGAAAAATGAGTAAATTTTTTTTGCTTTTTTTTCCTCTCTTTGTATATGCGACTCTTATAAGACTGCCTTATACTTTTGAACTTAAAAAAGATGAAATTATTAAATTCGATATTTTATATGACGGGCATATTTATCCTTTTGAAATGAGATGGACTCTTTTTATAAACGATATACTCGTTGTTTTATATAAATATAACTCCTTTCCAAGACAGGTAATGCTTTATAAAGACCCTCCTTTAAATGATTTTAAAGTGGATATAGCTAAATATCCGGAATTTTATCCTTATTTATTTGTTACTTTTAAGGATTTTAATGATAAAATAGCGAAATTTGAAATATATTTGTTTAACGACAGAGGAGTTAAAATCGATTTTAAAGGTAAAAAATGAAATATTTTGAAATTTTAGACGAAATGTTTTGGGAGTTTGAAGAGTATCGGGATATAAACAAGGGCAAGGGAATCAGAGGGAAATTGATTACCATAATAAACCCAAAAGCCCAAAAACTGGCTGCAGTTGTTGAAGCTATTCATTTGGCCAGCCTTTTACATGACGACGTTATCGACGAAGCAGATATAAGAAGGGGAGTTCGTTCAATCAATGCAAAATACGGTGAACATACTGCCGTTATGCTTGGTGATATCGTTTATTCAAGGGCTTTTTACGAACTTATAGATTTTGGGAGTGAAATTGCCAAAATAGTTTCAAATGCCGTTTATCTACTTTCCAAAGGAGAGCTTGAAGACGTAAAACTGAGCCGTTTTATAAATTTAGACAAAGAAAAATATATGGGTATGATTTACAAAAAAACGGCGTCTTTAATAGAAGCTGCATGCGGTGCCGCAGCCGTTTTAGCCGGTTTGGAAAAAGAACCTTTTATGAATTACGGTAAAAATATAGGAATAGCCTTTCAGATAATCGATGATTTGCTTGACGTTACCCAGGATGAAGAAACTCTTGGAAAACCGGCTATGCATGATTTTTTTGAAGGGAAAACGACTCTTCCTTTTATATATCTTTTCGAACAGGCCTCTGAAGACGAAAAGGAAAAGCTAAAATCCCTTTATAAAAGAAAGCTGCAAGAAAGCGAAATTTTATGGATAAGAAAACTGATGGAAAAGTACGGAATTATAAAAAAATGTTATAACGAAGCAAAAGAGCTTGTCGATAAAGCTAAAGAAGAAATAAAAAAATTTAATATGCCTCAGTTGGAGATAATAGCCCAAAAAGTTGTTGAAAGAGAGTTTTAAATAACTTCTCTTAAAACTTTTTCATATGCCCTTAAAATGTTTGAATCGGGATATTTATTTAGGACGCAGGTTTTATAAAAGGCCATATTTTCTATAATGTCGCTTTTGGGAATATATGTTTTAAAATATTGATGGGATGGAAGTTTTGATATAAGGGAGATGATTTTTTTATGAGTCGGTTTGTTTTCTACGCCGTTAAGAAGAATTTTCAGGTTTTTGTAACCTTTTGATATTAAATCGTTGTATGTTTTAAGAGCCAGAATATTGGGGGTAACGGGTACTATGGTAACGTCTGAATTTTTAAGGGCTTCTTTTGTGTGTTTATTTAAACCTGCGGGAGTATCTATAAAAACTATGTCGTAGTCTTTAAAAAAATCTTTTTTTTGAAATTTGGGGCTTACGAATATGTCGATATTTTTATCTCTGACAGAAAAAAAATTTTTTGCTTTTTCAACCGTATCGAAAAAAAAATTTACAGCTTTTTGTCTGTCAAGGTCGTAAATAAGCACTTTTTTTGTGTTTGCCGCAATACAGGCCAGATTTACGCAGGTTGATGTTTTTCCCACGCCCCCTTTTATATTGGAGATAGAAATAACCATTATATAAGCCTTTTTTAGTATAATATCAAAAAACGCACCGGAGTGCCAAATGGAAAAAATCAATATAAACGAACTGTATAATCCTGAATATATATTACTCGGTAATAAAAAAATACGCTTAAATGATTTGATTAACGAATATATCGAGCTTAAGAGAGTAAATAAAAAGGCAATAAGAAAATATCTTGAAGAGCAGGAGCTAAAACCTTATCAGGCTGAGCTTATAAAGATGCAAAAATATCTTGAAGATACTCAAAAAAGAATGATAGTGCTTTTTGAAGGGCGTGACGCCGCCGGGAAAGGTGGGACTATCAGAAGAATTGTAAGGTATATGAACGAAAAACACTATAGAGTCGTGGCTCTTGGAAAGCCAAGCGACGTTCAAAAAACACAGTGGTATTTTCAACGTTACGTAGAGCAGTTTCCAAGAGGCGGTGAGGTTGTTTTATTTGACAGAAGCTGGTACAACAGAGCGATGGTAGAGCCTGTTTTTGGATTTTGTACCCCGGAAGAATATAAGATTTTTATGATGGAATGTCCTATGTTTGAAAAATCAATAGTTATGGAAGGTACTATTTTAGTGAAGATTTATCTTTCTATTTCAAAAGAGGTTCAGGCAAAAAGATTTGAAAAAAGAAGAAAAGACCCGCTAAGACAATGGAAACTCAGTGAAATAGACCTTCAGGCTCAGGATAAATGGGATGAATTTACGGAAATGAAATATAAAATGCTAAAAGCCACTCATACCCATTATGCGCCTTGGACGGTTATAAGAAGCGATAATAAACATTTAGCAAGGCTTAATGCTATGAAGGTTATTTTAAATGCGGTTGATTATCCGGATAAAAATCCCGACCTTGATTATAAGCCCGATGAAGGGATTGTGGTTAGTGGAGCAAGAGAGATTGAAATCATGGAAGCGGACAGAAAAAGAAGCGGAAAGTTTGTAAGTTAGATTATTATGTTAAGGAGAATGAAATGAACTATAATGAAGCAAAAGAAAAATTTGAAAAACTTTTTAAAAACGAAATGAGCGAAGTTGAAGCTAAAAATTTTTTGGTGGAGCTTTATGAAAAAGGTGAAACTCCGGCAGAAATAGCGGCTGCCGCGGATGTTATGAGGGCTCATAGTATAAAACTTCCGGTAAGTGAGGAATTAAGGGACAAATTAATTGATATAGTAGGCACGGGAGGTGACAAATCAAATAGTTTTAATATATCTTCAACTACCGCTCTTTTACTCTCAAGCGGTGGAAGTTTTGTAGCAAAGCACGGAAACCGTTCAATCACAAGTAAAAGTGGAAGTGCTGATATGCTTGAAGCTCTTGGTATTAATCTGAACCTGACTCCCGAAAATCAGGTAAAAATGCTTGAAGAGACCGGATTTACTTTTATTTTTGCTATCAATCACCATCCTGCTATGAAACATATTATGCCTATTCGTAAATCTCTAAATCACAGAACTATTTTTAATATTTTAGGGCCACTTACAAATCCGGCCGGTGCTAAAAAATATCTTTTGGGAGTCTTTTCACCGGATTTTGTTGAACCTATTGCCAGTGCGCTTAGTCTTATGGATATAAAAAGTGCGATGGTGGTAAGCTCACTTGACGGGATGGATGAAATCAGCATTTCAGCTCCTACAAAGGCTATTTATTATGACGGTATGAGAATGAGAGATATGGAGATTAGACCAGATGCGTATGGTATGGTTGGAAGTAAGGAAGATTTGGTAGGAGGAGATGCTAAAGAAAACGCAAAAATTACAAGAGGAATTTTAAGCGGAGAGATTAAAGGCGCAAAAAGAGATGCGGTATTACTAAACGCTGCGGCGGCACTGTTTGTTGATGAAAAAGTTGCTTCAATTAAAGAAGGAATAGAGATGGCAAAAGAGCTTATTGACAGCGGCAAAGCTGTAAAACATCTTGAAAAAATTATAGAAGTTTCACAAAAATTAGGAAAATAATGGCTATAAGAGAAATAGAAGCCAATAATAAAAAATTTGATATTAGTTATGAAATAATTAATCCTGATAGGGAAAAAAATATCATTTTTTTACATGGATGGGGCAGTAACAAGGAAGTTATGAAAGTTTTTGCCCCTTATTTTAGGAATTACAAACAGATATATATCGATATGCCGGGATTTGGCAAAAGTCCGAATTCTTATGTTTTGACTACACAAGATTACGCAAAAATTATTGATGAGTTTTTAAAAGCGCTTAATATTTCAAAAGATATAGTAGTAGGGCACAGTTTCGGAGGTAAAGTGGCTACTCTTTTAAAACCGAAACTTTTAGTGCTTTTGGCAAGTGCCGGAATTGTAATGCCTAAACCTTTTAAAGTAAAAGCAAAAATAAAACTATTTAAAATATTAAAAAAATTAGGCCTTAGCAAGTTTAGAGAGTTTTTTGTAAGTGATGATGTAAAAGGGATGAGTGAAAATATGTATGAAACATTTAAAAACGTTGTAGATGAGGATTTTAGTGAAGTTTTTAAAAATTATAAGGGTGATGTGTTGATTTTTGGAGGGGATAGAGATACTGCGGTACCTCCACAAGCCGTAAAAAAACAGGGAGAATTATTTAAGAATAAAATTATTATGTTAAACGGTAATCATTACTTTTTTTTAGAAGAAAATAACCGAAAAACAATTCAAAAAGAAATAGAAAAATTATTAAATTTTAAAAATTAAAAAAAGATTTTATTAAAAAGGTTAATAAATTAAAAGTGGAGAATTTGAAAAGTAAATTCAATTATTATTAAAAATCATATTAAGGATACGAATGAAATACATACTCTCTTTTACTACGATGTCTTTAAATGTATATGAAACTCAGGAAGTTGCAAAATTATTTTTAAAACACCAAAGCTGGGATGAAGTTAGAAAAATTATAATTGATGAAAACTAT
>JAMOSR010000068.1 GCA_027062985.1 Nautiliaceae bacterium | reverse complement strand
TTTTTGAAAGCTTTATGCAGTTTGATGATTTTAAGGGATTTATAAAAGACATAATGCTTGATATTATTCATCTTAATCAAAATATTGACAGTTATTTAAAAAGACTTAGGGAATTTATTTCCCAAACCGAGAAAAAAAGACGTTTTAACCAAAAACTCTATAAAATTGCTCATATGATTTTAAATGAAGATAGTAAAATAGACAACTTTTTAATAACCAAAAAATTTGTTTTCAAACAAAAGATAGAATACGTCCCGGACAGTGCGTATGCGGATTATGAGAGAGTTAAAAATATAATCGGAAAATTTACAAAAGAGAAAAAAATAAAAGAATCTCACATAAAAAGGGATTTAAAAGAAGTTATAGCCCTTATTGATTTAAAAGGGCTTATAAGATATGTAAAAGGAAGTGATGATTTATTTAAAAGCATAATGGAGTATGTTGGAAAAGTGGATAAAGAGCTTTTAAACGAGAGTGTTAGGGTTTTTGTTTATATATTAAATCAATACGATAAAGAGGTTGTTTATACTAAAGATTATAACGAATATAACGTAAGGGTGGTAAAATGGAAAGCGTGATTTTTGAGATACTCTCTAAAGGAGTGATAATTTCAAGCAATTCTTCAAAATTTATCAAAGAAGCTACATGGCTTATGGAAGATGAGAATTTTAATTCTTTAAATAAAACCCTAAATAGGTTGGGACTTTATCTGGTGGGTGAAAACGGGTATTTTTATTTAAGTAAGGATTTAAAGAGTGATGAGGAAGATAAGTTTTTCAACGCTCATAAACAGCTTATTTTGGCTATAGCCCAGCTTAAAAAAGTGTTCGTTCATCTTGATAAGGGTCATAAAATTAAAAAAAGCGAATTTATCAAAAGATTTGAAGCTAAAAAAGACGACAAAATAATAAAAGCCCTTTTTGATACGGAAGATTTAATGGAAATTACCGATAAGCTTTTTAATATGCTTGAAAAAAACTATGTAATTGAATCAAAAAGCAAGGACGAATATCTTGTATTAAACGCTATAAATTATTATCTTGATATTGTTGATGCTATAAGCGAAGGAGAAGTTGATGAATAAGATATATTTTTTTAATGCCGCCAATTTTAATTTTGCAGAAATTGACCTGCGTAAAAAAAACGTCTTTTTCGTAGGGGATAACGGAAGCGGGAAAACTACCGCCATTAGAGCTATTCATTATTATTACAATTCAGACGTAAAAGCACTTGGAATTGACCCTAATAAAGAAAGTTTTAAAGATTTTTATTTTAAATACGACAACTCTTTTATAGTTTATGAGTTTGAAGATTATTTTGTTTTGATGTATAAACGCTCGGGCGATATAAAAAGGATTTTTAGCAAACAAAAATTCGATTTAAACAGAGTCTTAAAAGGCGATGAGATAGTAAGTCTTAAAGAAGTGATAAACTATGCAAACGAAGCTCCTTTAAAATACAGACCCCAAACGAATGAAGAGTATAAAAAAATTATATACGGGCTTGAGAGGAAACATCTTGATTTTAAACTTACCACCATAAAAAACTATAATACGTTTATAAATCTTTACAATAAAATATTTAACGTCAATAAAGCCGTATTTGACGCAAAAAGCATAAAAGAGACAATTTTTACCACGCTTGAAAGGGTGGAAGCGGGAGAGATAAACTATGAAGAATTTGCTAGTGAACTAAGTGACTACAGACACTATTTTATTTTTTACAGAAAATTTAAAGAACAAAGCACAAACATAGAAAAACTTTATATTTATAAAAACGCTTTAATCGAACTTCAAAAAGAGATAAAAGAGATACTTTCTAAAATAGCGTATAA
>JAMOSR010000067.1 GCA_027062985.1 Nautiliaceae bacterium | reverse complement strand
ATGGAAAAAGGTATCTTAGCACTTTATAAAGTAACGGGAGATATTTCTTTAATAAAAAAAGAGTTAGGAATTGAAGAGAATAAAATTTTTGCAGTTCTTGAAAAACATGGGATAAAGGCTAAAAAATGAAAAGTATAAAAGTTCAAAGAAAAGAATCTTTACTTAAAGAAATAATCCCGGAAGTACTCTCTCAGATGGGAGATGGAAGAATAAGGGGGCTTGGAGTTGTGGACGTTGTGTGTAGCAGGGACGGAAGCGATGCTAAGGTATATCTTGAAAAAAGTTATTTAAATGAAAATGAACAAAAACATGCCCTTAAGAAATTAAAACAGGCAAAAGGGTACATTCAGGCTCAGGCCCTAAAAGCAACAGGATGGTATAAAGTACCGAATTTAAGTTTTACATTTGACGAGTTGCTTGAGCATGAAAATAAGATGGAAGAACTGTTTGAGAAAATAAAAAAATAATGATTTTCGTAACCGATTTGGACAAAACGTTTTTAAGAAGCGATTTAAGCATAAGCGAGTTTAGCAAAAAAACCTGGAATGAATTTAAATATCCCGTAACAATTGCCACTGCAAGAAGTTATAAAGGGAGTAAAAGTCTTTTAAACGGGCTTGAGTTGAAATATCCTTTAATACTTCTTGACGGTGCTATGATAGCTTCAGCCGATGGTGAAATTATTAAAATTACGGCTATTGATAAAATTCTTGGAGATGAAATAGTTCAAAAAGTTTACAAAACATTTGAAGATTATCCTTTAATCGTAGGATTTGACATACCGGGAGATGAAAAATTTTTGTATCCTAAAAAATTAAATCCTTATCAGGCTCATCTGCTTAAAAATTATCAAAATGACAGTAGGGTTTTAAACATAGAAAAATTTAGAGCTTTAAAGCATAATCTTAAAATGGTTTATCTGGGAGATGAGACTTTTTTAAAGGAAATTAAAAAATTTTTACATACACATTTTAATGTTGAAACGAAGCTTACCAAAGATGCTTACGGGCCTTATTATTTTTTGACTGTCCTTCATCCGGAGGCTGATAAAGCACACGGACTTAAACATTTCGAGGAAATTATGGATATAGACAAAACAGACGTAACTGTTTTTGGGGATAATATAAACGATTTAGGTATGTTTGAATGGGCCGGTACTTCCGTAGCCGTTAAAAACGCTTTGGAAGAAGTTAAAAAAAGAGCCGATATTGTTTTACCTCATACTAATGATGAAGATGCGGTAGCAAAATATTTAAAGGAGATACAATGACAAGAAATGAACTGAAAAACGTTATTAAAAATATTGTTGAAGACAATGGATGTGAATTATATGACATAGAAGAAACAACAGAAGGGGATTATAAGTTTTTTAGGATTTATATAACAAAACCTGGAGGTGTAAGTCTTAATGACTGTGCAGCTATAAATAACCTTATCTCTCCGATATTTGACGTGGAAGACCCTGTTGAAGGGAAATACTTTTTGGAAGTCAGCTCTCCGGGAGTTGAGAGAAAACTTACAAAGCCTGAACATTTTGAAAAAAGTATAGGAGAAAATGTAAAAGTTACATTAAATGACGGTACGAAAGTAAAAGGACCGCTTAAAAGTTTTGTGGATAATGAAGCTGAAATAGGAAAAGAGAAAGTGAAATTTGAAGATATTAAAAAAGCAAAAACATATGTAGACTGGAGTACTTACAGTTTTGATGAATAATTACGCTTTAGAAGCAGCAATAAATGAAGCTTGGAAATATCAGTTTTTAACATATCCCAATCCGGCGGTTGGGGCGAGTGTTATTGTAAAAAATCGCCTTTTTGTAGCCGCTCACAAAAAAGCCGG
>JAMOSR010000066.1 GCA_027062985.1 Nautiliaceae bacterium | reverse complement strand
CCGTAACCACGTCATAACCAACATGACGCCCTATTCTTGTAAGGGCATCACCAAAAATCGCTCCTCTTGCATGACCTATATGAAGAGGTCCTGTCGGATTTGCAGAAATATATTCAAGAAGTATTTTTTCTTTCCCCTCACCTTTGGCAAAATTTTCTTTTTCTTCCAATACTTTAGTGGCAAATTCATCCAAAAATTTATCGCTGAGTTTAATATTTACAAACCCGCTTAAGGGCTCAATACTTTCAAATTCATCGCAATTTCCAAGTTTTTCACAAACGTTTTTAGCAAATTCCACGGGGTTTTGTCTGTTCATTTTTGCGTATTTAAAAACAGGAACGGCATAATGCCCAAACTCTTTTTGCTTGGGTTTATTAATAGGAGGATGTTCCCCTAAATGCTTTTTAAAAATATCGGCAACTCTTTTTTTCATTATTTTCCTTTCCAGTGCTCTATAAAATTTTCTAAATTATATTTGCTTGTTTTTATTAATGACGCCAAAGCACAGCTTCTTAAAAATTCTTTTGCCTTATTAAAATCATCATTTATTAAAAGATAATCGTATTCAGGAATTTTTTTCATCTCATGAAGCGCGTTTATCATTCTGACTTTTAGCGTTTCGTCGGTTTCAGTCCCTCTTTTTTTAAGTCTTTCAATCAGTGTTTCTTTATCTTTTGTAGTTACAAAAACGCTCGTAACAACATCGGGATACGCCCGCCTAACCGCTTCGTGTCCCTGAACGTCTATATCCAAAAACACTATCTTTCCTTCTTTTAACGCTTTATCTATCTGTCTTTTACTTGTACCGTAAAAATTTCCATGTACTTCGGCCCACTCAAGAAAATATCCTTTTTCCACATCTTCTAAAAACTCCTCTTTGCTTACAAAAAAATAATCAACTCCGTCCTCTTCGCCTTCTCTTTTTGGACGGGTTGTGGTAGAAATACTAAAATACGCTTTATTGCCAAGTTCTTCACAAACTTCTCTTGCCAAAGATGTTTTTCCGCTACCGCTAGGACCCGATATGACTAATATGCTTCCCTTTACTTTCATATATTCCATATTATCCTCCAAAATCAATCGTAATGGTTACTTTCGCTTTTGCTTTTTTAAGCTCTTCCCAATTAATATTTAAGATATTTCCCAATGTTTTTTCTTCAATACTCGGTTCACATTTTTGAGTTTCTACAATTTCTTTAGGTTCTTGATTTTCTGTCTTCGGATTTTCAACTTCTATTTCCTGGGATATAGGTTCTTTTTCTTCAATAGCAGTTTTTTCAGTCTCTTCAAGACTTTCAACTTCTTCAACCTCTTCACCGAGAGCTTTTGCCAACTCTTTTTCATCCAGATTTTCAAGTTCGCTTAATTCTTCCTCAAAATTTTCATTTTCCTGAGGAATCTCTTGAGGTGTTTCTTCCGCACCTGTTTCTTCACTATCTTGTGAAGCACCAAGTTCTTTTAAAAGCTCCTCTTCTATAGAAGGCTCTTCTTCCAACATATCTTCTTCATTATGCTCCTCTTGAAGAGAAGATTCTTCCGATAATTCCGTTTCTTCCTCAGGAAGTTCCGCTTCTTCAGTTTCAAGATTTTCCATATCTCCCAAAACATCCAAATCTTCGCCCTCATCTTCGGATTCCAAAACGTTTTCTTCTTTTGATTCAAGTTCCTCAAAATCTCCCAAGTCTATATCCAGCGCTTCATTGTCGGAAGTTTCTTCCTGTTTTTCAGATTCCTCCGCTTCGGAAGGCTCTTCAAATTCATTTTCCATATCAAAATCCAAATCAAGGTCCAGCTTCTCATCTTCGCTATGCTCTTCTTGAGAAGGCTCTTTTAACTCCTCGTTAGTATCACCTAACAAATCATCGTCAAAATCCAACGTTATATCCTCGTCTATTTCCTCTTTTTCACTCTCTTCCGGTAAAGGCTCTACTGTTAACTCATCTTCCGCTTCTAAATTTTTATTCTCTTCCATAAGTTCATCCTCGTTAATCTCAAAATCCTCTTCTATATCATCATCAAGGCTTTCGGTATTCAACTCATCATCGTCAACAAAAACATCATCAATATCCCCGAATTCGTCAAGTCCGTCCAAATCTCCAAGCTCATCCGTTTCTCCCATATTTTCCAAATCCAAATCGTCAAGTCCGTCTATACTCATATCATCCTCGGACGGAGATTCTAAAGGATTTTCAAATTTTTCGATTAACGCTATCAAATCAGTAGGTAAAAAAGGTTTTATCAGATAGTCGTCAAAACCAGGAAGTTTTTCGTCGTTTTTACTTAAAATCAAAATAAACTTAGCTTCTACAAAAGTGGATTTTAATGTGGATAACAAATCATCCGTTAAAAGTTCCTTGTCAACAAAAACCAAATCATAATTACCTTCAGGTATAAAATCGCTTCCGCCTACTTCTACTTCATCTCCTCTTTTTTCCGCACTGAGCATAAAAAGTTTTTGAATGGTAGCGTTATCGCTAAGTAATAATATTTTCATAACCCCGCCTTGTATTTTTTATTATAATTATAATTAAAAAAGGGGGATTTTTGAAAAAATTTCTACTGCTTATTTTATTAAGCCAATTTATTCTCGCAAAAGAAGTCTATTTTATGCCTCAAGAAGGTAAAAAAGCCGAACAGAAACTTGCATCTTTATATTCTCATGCGCACAAATCCATAAAAATAGCCATTTACAGCTTTACAAACAAAAAATTATCAACATCTTTAAAAAAAGCCGCTAAAAAAGGCGTTAAGATATATATTGTCGCGGATAAAAAAGAAGCAAAATATAAAAGAAGCGTAATACCCAACCTTGCAACCATAAAAAACATAAATATAAAACTTATAAGCGGAAAAAGATACAAAAACGGCAATAGGGCAAAAATGCATGTTAAATTAAGCATTATAGACGACAAATATATCGTTACCGGCAGTGCCAATTACTCCTACAGCGCGTTTTATAAAAATTATGAATATCTTATTATAGAAAAAGATAAAGAGCTTATAAAAAAATTTAACAACTTTTTCTATACTCTTTCCAAAAACGCAAAACCATACAGGCTTTCTAAGTAAAAAAAGACAAAATAGCGTTAAAAGCCGTTTTTATCTCTCTTTCAAACACAACCATCATACTGCCTATAATAGACATTAAAACGAGAAACGAAACAAAAATCTTAATTGGAAATCCAACAACCAACAGGTTAAACTGAGGCATTGTTTTCATAATCATCCCGAATATTATATCGCTCATTAAAGAAATTGCAATAATAGGAAATCCAAGAGCAACACCTAAAAGAAAATATTTACCCATAAACACCAAAAAATATTCATATACATGTTCATAACTGAAAAAAGCCCCAAAAGGCAGCTCCTGCATAATTTTATTTAAAAGCATAATTTCTATATGGTCTCCTCCAAAAGATATAAACACCAAAATCGCTATCCAGTTAAAAAACTGAGCCAAAATAGTCGACTGCGTTCCGAAGTTAGGGTCTATTATATTTGCCATTGTAAATCCCATAACAAAACTTATCTGCTCGGCGGCAAATTTCAATATATCAAAAATAAGATTTAAAGCCATTCCCACAAAAAAAGCAAAAGCCGTTTCGTTTAAAATAGCCAAAACAATATTTAAAAAATTTATATCAAACGTTATTTTGGGAGTTATAGGATAAAATAAAATAGTAAGCCATAAAGCTAAGGCTGCTTTTGCACTTAAAGGAATCGTCATATAATTAAAAAAAGGCAAAAAACTCATAAAAGAGGAAATTCTGATAAAAAGCAATAAAAAAGTAACAGTATTAACGGGAGTTAGTAACTCAGTTATCCACAAGCATCAGCCTTTTATCTTTAAGATAATAAATTTTATCAAATTTAGCCGCTATTTCTATGTCATGAGTTACCGTTATTAAAGAAGCGTTATTATTATCGCAATACTCGAATAAAACATCAATAACCTCAAAAGCGTTTTCTTTATCCAGATTTCCAGTAGGCTCGTCGGCAAATATAATTTTCGGTTTTTTAGTAAGAACCCTAGCTACGCTTACCCTCTGCTGCTGTCCGCCGCTTAATGTCTGAACATTCTGATTTATGACATCCTTTATACCGAGTCTTTCTAAAAGAGAATAATCTATTTCAGTACCGGCTAAAATAGCAGCCGCCTGTATATTTTCAAGCGCCGTAAAAGTATTAAAAAGATAATGAAACTGAAAAATAATACCAAAATCATATCTTCTTATAGCAATAAGTTCCTTTTCTTTTAAAGAATAAAGCTCTTTATCTTTATAATAAACATTTCCGCTTTGAGGTTTTAAAAAAGAAGAAAGTATATGAAGAAGAGTAGATTTTCCACTTCCGCTGCTTCCTACTATCGCTATTTTATCTTTTGGCTTAATTTCCAAATCAACGTTTTCAAACAATAAATAATCAAAAGAGTGCCTAATATTTTCAGCTTTAAGCATAAGAGCCTTTTTTAAGGAAAAAACGGGGCTTAAGAAAGAGCCGCCGCTACCTCATCAGCCATATTGCATGCGTTTTTAACAAGACCTTCACCAACTTCAAATCTGATGAAATCAACAAGTTTTGCTTCTCCGCCTGCCGCTTTTGCAGCTTTGCTAAGAGCTTCTGCTACGCTTTCTTTTTTCTCAGCTTTTACATATTCCTGATCTGTTAGACAAACTTCCTGATAGAATTTTTTGATTTTACCAGGGATAATTTTTTCAATTACGTTTTCTGGTTTCCCTTCTTTTAGAAGTTGAGCTTTAGCAATTTCTTTTTCTTTTTCAATTACCTCAGCCGGAACGCTTTCAGGATTTAAATACATAGGCTTCATAGCTGCTATATGCATAGCAATATCTTTTAACGTATCTTTAATAGCTTCGCAGGTTTCAGGTTTGTCACAGGCAGCCGCTACAAGTACGCCTACTTTTCCGCCTGCGTGAATGTATCCGTTAACAATTCCGTTTTCCGGAGCTTTGATTGTAGCTATTCTTCTAACAACTATATTTTCACCGATTTTAGCAATTTTTACTTTAAGTTCTTCTTCAAAAGTCCCCTCACCGAACGGTGTTTTCATTAAAGAATCCACATCTGCTATATCGCTTACATTAACAGTTTTTACAATTTCTTTTGTAAATTCGATAAATTCATCTGTTTTTGCAACAAAATCTGTTTCACAGTTTACTTCAACCATGCTTCCTTTTTTATAATCAGGAGTAATATAAATTTCCACTCTTCCCTCAGCCGCGTTTCTGTCAGCTTTTTTAGCCGCTTTTGCAAGCCCTTTTTTTCTTAAAATTTCAAGAGCTTTTTCTTCGTTTCCTTCAGCTTCAACAAGTGCTTTTTTACAATCCATCATCCCGGCACCTGTTTTTTCTCTGAGTGCCTTTACCATTGCCGCTGTAATGTTTGCCATATTACGCCTCCTCTTTTTGAGCTTTGATTTCTTTAATTTCTTCAGCGATTTCTTCTTCGTTTTTTGCTTCTTCAGCAGCTTCTTCTTTAATTTCTTTAATTTCCTGTTCGATTTCTTCTTCGCTTACAGGTGCTTCTTCTGCTGCACTCTCAGCCATTTCTTTACCTTCAATAATCGCATCAGCCATTGTTTTACAGAAAAGGTTTACACTTCTTATTGCATCATCGTTTCCTGGAATCGGATAATCGATTAAATCAGGGTCACAGTTTGTATCAACAGGCGCTACAATTGGAATACCAAGTTTGTTAGCTTCGGCAACCGCAATTCTCTCTTTTACAGTATCGATGATAAAAAGCATATCAGGAAGTTTTTTCATATGTCTGATACCGCCGAGAACTTTTTCAAGTTTAGCTCTTCTTCTTTCAAGAATTAATCTTTCTTTTTTAGTTAAAAGGTTTACCTGACCGCTTTCTTGCATTTTTTCGATAATTTCAAGTTTTCTGATTGATTTTTGAATAGTTGGAAAGTTTGTAAGCATTCCGCCAAGCCATCTGTGGTTTACATACGGCATACCGCATCTCTCAGCATGTTCTTTAATAGCTTCAACAGCCTGTTTTTTTGTTCCGACAAAAAGAATTGTTTTTCCTTCAGCCGCCGCATCTCTTACAACATTACATGCATATTTAAGATGTCTTAATGTTTTTTGTAGGTCGATAATATAAATATTTTTTCTTACACCGAAAATATATTTTTTCATTTTCGGGTTCCATCTTCTTTTTTGATGTCCGAAATGAACACCGCACTCTAATAAATCTTTCATTGTTACGTTACACGCCATTTTTGCTCCTTGAATTATTTTGTTTTCCTGGATTGGGTTTAGCCTCCCTCCCCGTTAACAGCTACGCTGCAACCCGTCCAAGGATTGAGAGGTGAGGATTGAAATGGAATTTTACTATATTTTTATGATAAAATGCTATAAAAATTAATTAAAATTTACTTAAAAAAAGGAAAAACCATGCCAATGCTTGACAGTTTTTTAGTAGACCATGTAAAAATGCCTTCTCCCGGAGTTAGAGTTGCAAAAAAAATGAAAACTCCAAAAGGAGACACTATTACCGTATATGACCTCAGATTCGCAAAACCAAACGTTGAAATTATAGATGAAAAAGCCATGCACACATTAGAACATCTTTTTGCGGGATATATGAGAGACAATCTTCCAAATTATGAAATAATCGATATTTCCCCTATGGGTTGCAGGACAGGATTTTATATGAGCGTAATAGGAGAACCTGAAGATAAAGAAATTGTAGAGGCTTTTAGAAAATCTATGCAAAATATTCTAAAGACAAATGAAATTCCGGAAGCAAATATTTACCAGTGCGGAAGCTGTTATATGCACTCACTCGAAGGTGCCAAAAAAGTTGCCAAACATATATTAAATAATGAAATTGTCATAATGAATAATGAATCCTTAGCGCTTAATCCTAAAAACATTCCAAACGATTGCAACGTTGACGTGTCAAAAATAAAATTTTTAGGAAAATGAAATTCAAAAAATAATTTGACATAATAATTTTTTTCCGTTAATATAAAAAATATGGCAGCCAAGCATCTGTTTTTGTCTACGCAATACTCGGATTTTGCTAAGTTTTGCAACCGTGTATTTTTTTGCTTTGTCGTTATACCAATCCCCAAAATAAATCAAACATTTATTTTAGGGGGGAAAGAAAAGGGTACTGTCTAAATAAAGTGAAACAATTGCAAATTTTAACGGAGAAAAAGCGTTAAAAAAAGTGCACTTAACCCGAAGGGCGCTTGTGTTTGCACTTTTTAGCTTTTTCGAAGTGTTAAAAAATTTGCACTCTTGTTGAGCGTATTTAGTCAGTACCAAGAAAAGATGAATGTAAGAGTTGTTTTATGTTTTGGTATTATTTACATTTTTTTAACATAAAACGGCACTGGGATTTTTTTTCCGCTTTTTGTTATAATTTCAAAAAGGTTGTAGAGGCTATAAATTTGCACAAATTTTTAGCCCCTGCAACCTCCTAAAGGAGGTTTTTATGTTTATTTTCACCGACAAACTCGAAAAAAAACAAGACATCAAAATAGAAGAAAATC
>JAMOSR010000065.1 GCA_027062985.1 Nautiliaceae bacterium | reverse complement strand
CTCCCCCACAGGTTTTTTTCCTTGGCGATATATTTCATCTTCTGCTTCCTTTTAAATATTTAATCGATTACAACAAAGAAGCAATAAATCTTATAAATACCCTCTCTTACAAAACGGAAGTTTATTATACTCCGGGAAATCATGACTTTAATATAGAAGAAATTTTTCCGAATGTTAAAATAGCCGATGCTTTTGTAGATAAAAAAAAATCTTTTTTTTTAACTCATGGGGATTTAACGGATAAAGATGCTTTTTATAAGGCTTATTCTTTTATTATAAGAAGAAATTTTTTGTTAAAATTAATAAATATTGTAACTTTTAATATTATTAACGGGTGGTTTTTTGAAAAATTGTTAAAAAAAATGGTAAAATGTAGCAAAATTTTTTCTTTTAAAATAAAAGTAAAAAATAAAATTGCCGATATAAATTATAGTATAATAATAGAAGGACATTATCATCAAAACGCAGTCTATAAATTTGATAATAAGACCTACATAAATTTAGGTGCGTTTAAATGCGAGAGGGTATTTTATGTTTATGAAAAAAACAACTTAAAGGAAAAAGCTTATGGCGGTAGAAGATAAAAACTTAAAAGTAGGCTCAAACGAACTTGAACTAGTAGATTTTAGGCTGTTTAAAAAAGAACCTGATGGTAGTATTTATGAAGGGATTTATGGAATTAATGTTGCAAAAGTTAGGGAAATTATTAAAATGCCAGAACTTACAGAACTGCCCGGAAGCGAAGATTATATAGAAGGTATTTTTGATTTAAGGGGGGTTGTGGTTCCTGTTGTGGATTTGGCAAAGTGGATGGGGATAGAAGTTCCTAGTGAGGATGAAGCTCCTATCAAAAAAAGAGTAATAATTACCGAGTTTAATAATATTCTTATAGGTTTTATAGTTCATGACGCAAAAAGGATAAGAAGAATTTCTTGGGCCGATATAGAACCGGCAACATTCAGTGCCGCTCAAGGTAAACTTGACAGAAGTAAAATAACAGGAATTACAAGAATAGAAAACGGGGAAATACTGCTTATATTAGACCTTGAGAGTATAGTTGAAGAGATGGGATTCTTTGAAAGTAATCTTGATATAGACGAAGGAAAACTTGAAAAGTTCAGTGGAATAGTTCTTCTTGTTGACGATTCGCCGACTGCTAGAAGAATAGAAAAAGAGGCTCTTGAAAAAATGGGCTTTGATGTAATAGAAGCTACAAACGGAGAAGAGGGACTTCAAAAACTAGAAGAACTTTATACTGTTTACGGGGAATCTTTGAAAGATAAATTAAAACTTATTTTGAGTGATATAGAAATGCCTAAAATGGACGGATATCATATGGCTGCAAGAATTCATCAGGATAAGAGATTTAAAGATATTCCTCTTGTATTCAGTTCTTCAATTTCCGATGCGTTTAGTGATATAAGAGGTAAGGAAGTAGGAGCTGAAGGATATCTTGTTAAATTTAATCCTGAAAAATTTTATGAAAAAATCGTTGAAGTTTTAAAAAGTCAAAAAAAAGAAAAAGAAATCGAAAATAAAGGGTAATCGATGGATGATATGATGGAATTATTGGAAGACTTCTTAGTTGAAGCATTTGAAATGATAGAAGAAATGGACCAGGACCTGATAGAGCTTGAAAATAATCCTGATGATTTGGATTTGGTAAATAAAATATTTAGGGTTGCTCATACTATTAAAGGAAGTGGGAGTTTCTTAAACTTCGATAAGCTTACCCGTCTTACTCATCATATGGAAGCCGTATTGGATAAGGCGAGAAAAGGTGAGCTTAGAATAACGCCGGAAATTATGGACGTAATTCTTGAGTCTGTTGATGCTATGAAAGCAATTTTGGAATATATAAGAGATAATGGAAACGATGAGGCCCCTGAGGTTGATATCGAACCTATAGTAAAAAAACTTGATGCGATAGTGAACGGTGAGGGAGTTGGTAGTTCTTCGGAAGAAAAGGAAGAAAAAAAAGAGTCTAAAAAAATAGGTAATTTAAATCTTGATGAAATAACGGTTGACAATATAGATGATATAGATGTTTCTCAACTCTCTCCCGAAGAGCTTGATGCGGTACTTGAGAGGCTTGTGGAAGATATAAATACGCCTCCTGAAGAGGAAGAAAAAGAAGAAAAAAAAGAAGAAGAAGAAAAAAAAGAGGAAAAAGAAGAGAAAAAAGAAGTTACTCCGGCAGATAAAAAAGAAGTGGCAAAAGCCGCTGAAACAAAACCTGTATCAAAAGAAGAGGCAAAACAAAAAGTTAAGAAACAGTTAATTAATGCTAAAGAACAGACTATCAGGGTTGACGTTAAAAGGCTTGACCAGCTTATGAACTTAATCGGGGAGCTGGTTCTTGCTAAAAACAGGCTGATAAAGATATATAACGATGTAGAAGAGAGATATGAGGGAGAAAAATTCTTAGAAGAACTTAATCAGGTTGTTTCTAGTATTTCTATTGTAACAACAGACCTTCAAATAGCCGTGATGAAAATAAGAATGCTTCCTATAGGGAAAGTATTTAATAAATTTCCTCGTTTGGTAAGAGACCTTGCGAGGGAACTTGGTAAAAAAGTAAGGTTAATTATAGAAGGTGAAGATACTGAACTTGATAAATCTATTATTGAAGAAATAGGTGACCCTCTTGTTCATATGATTAGAAACGCAATTGACCATGGTATTGAACCTCCTGAAGAGAGAAAAGCAAAAGGAAAACCTGAAGAGGGGACTATTTGGCTTAGGGCGTATAATGAAGGAAATATGATAGTTATTGAAATAAAAGACGACGGTCGTGGAATTGACCCTGAGGCTATTAAGAAAAAAGCTATAGAAAAAGGCATTATTACTCCTCAGGAAGCCGAAAATATGAGTGATAAAGAAGCGTTTATGCTTATTTTCAAACCAGGGTTTTCAACTGCCGAAAAGGTTACAAGTGTTTCCGGGCGCGGTGTGGGAATGGACGTTGTTAAAACGAATATTGAAAAACTAAACGGTATTATCGAGGTTGATTCGGTCCCTGGAAAAGGTACGACATTTAAGTTAAAAATTCCTTTAACACTGGCCATTATTCAGGCTCTTTTAGTGGCTTCTCAAGAGGATTTATTTGCGGTGCCTTTATCAAACGTAATAGAAACCGTAAGAATTGTAGAAGAGGATATTTATACTATTGAAGGTAAAAGCGTACTTAAATTAAGAGATGAGGTTCTGCCTCTGGTTAATATGGCGGATGTTTTTGAAATAGAAAAAATACTTGAGCCTGAAAAATATCTTTATGTAGTTATTTTGGGGCTTGGAGCTACCAAAATAGGGCTTATAGTCGATAGATTTATAGGACAGGAAGAGATAGTTATTAAATCTTTGGGAGAATTTTTAAAAGGTCTTCCGGGAATTGCCGGAGCCACTATTAGAGGAGACGGTCGTGTAACCCTTATAGTAGATGTTGCAAGTCTGATGAAACTTGCAAAAGAAACTCATAATAAAAAACTTGTAACCGATTCGTTAAAAGAAGCTAAAAAGAAAAAAGAAAAACCTGAAGATTATGTTGTTATGATAGTTGATGACAGTGCGATGGACAGAAAAATTATGAGACAGGCCCTTGAGCCTTTAGGAGTTCAGATAGTTGAAGCTAAAGATGGTATTGAAGCTTTAAATTTATTAAAGCAAAATGATGTTGACGCTATGCTTATAGATATTGAAATGCCTCGAATGGACGGATATACACTAGCACAGGAGATTAGAAAATATAATAAATTCAGAAAACTTCCTTTAATTGCCGTAACTAGTAGGGCTACAAAAGCCGATAGGGTAAGAGGTGTTGAAGTGGGTATGAATGAATATATTACAAAACCTTACACAAAAGAATATTTACAAAACGTAGTTAGAAGAAATTTAGGTTTATAAGGATAAAAAATGGGACTTGGTGATATTGTAAAACAACAGCAAAAAGCATTAACGGAACCTCAGGAAAAACAAACGGAAGAAATTGTTCAACTTGTAGGATTTGTAGTAGGAGAAGAGGAATTTGCCGTTCCTATTCTCTCTATTCAGGAAATTATAAAACCTATAGAATGGACAAGGGTGCCTTTTGTGCCGGATTATGTTTTAGGGGTATTTAACTTAAGAGGTAATGTTCTTCCTTTAATAGACTTAAGAAAGAAATT
Source organism: Nautiliaceae bacterium (assembly GCA_027062985.1). Taxonomy (GTDB): domain Bacteria; phylum Campylobacterota; class Campylobacteria; order Campylobacterales; family Nautiliaceae; genus Caminibacter. The sequence goes on along the minus strand of JAMOSR010000065.1, from coordinate 3,394 downwards.
TAAAGTACCTGCTGCCGATATTGATGAAAACACAAGATTTATTGTTATGAAAATAAAAGGTGAAGATGTGGCTTTTGTTATAGACAGATTAACTTCCGCTATTAGAATTCCTAAAAAAAATATTTTGCCTCCTCCTGATACTTATTCAAATGAAGATGATATTATAGAAGGAGTAGGTAGGCTTGACGATGGAAGAATTATTACTATTTTGAAAGTGGATAATTTAATAAAAAGAGAAGAAATAGTTCCTGAAAAATAGTCAGTCGTTTTTCAGGTAAACCATATCGTTAAGGAGAAGGAAAAGTTCTCCTAAAATTTCTTTTCTCTCTTCTTCATCTTTTATAGCATTTTCTATATTGTTTTTTAGAAGTCTTTCTATTTCGTCTATATCATAGTCTAGGTCTATTAAAATTTCTCTTATTTTTTGGGTGGGTTCTAAAAATTCTATTTCATAATTACCTTCAGCATCAAAATTAACTATTGCTTCATTTGTATAACTGAAAAGATTATGTTTCATTCCAAGAATTTCCTGATATGCACCTACGAGGAAAAATCCCAGATAATAATCTTCTTTATCTAAATCAACATCATGAAGATAAATGGGATACTCTTTGCTAAAAGGTATTTCACCGTCGCTATCACAGGTTATATCCCATATAGTCGCGCTTCTATTGGGAGTTATGTTTAATTTTGTAAGAGGCATAATTGGGAATCTCTGCCCAAGACCCCAAAAATCGGGTAAACTTTGGAAAATGGAGAAGTTTGCTAAATATTTTTCCTGAAATTTTTCATTAATTGATTTTAAGTCTTTATTTTTAAAACCTTTAAGAGTTGCATAAGTGATAGCTCTTTTTATTATAAGGTTTACGAGTATTTCGCTGTTGCTTCTGTCTATTAAATCAATAAATCCCAAATCAAAAAGAGTTAGCAGACTTTCGAAATGGTCAAGTGCGTCATGGAAATACTCTATATAATTATTTTCGTTTATACTTTTATATAAATCGTATAATTCTTCGACTAAATCAGGGTTTTTTTCTTTAAATTTTAGGGCTTTTTCCGTATATTCCTGTGAAAAAAGTTCTATTACCGGAGCTACCAATACTGTTGAAGGGGATGCTATAAACCGTCCGCTTTCGGTAAAAATATCAGGCATAGGGACGTTTTTTTTATTTGAAATTTCTTTTAAAAGATATACTACGTCGTTACTGAACTCTTCAATAGAATAGTTTTTATCTCTTTTATCATCCCATTGGGAATATTCAATGGCAAGACCTCCTCCTATATTAATAGCCGTTAAGTTTTTAGCTCCCATTTTTCTAAGGTCTGCGTAAATATTACCCGATTCCCTTATAGCTTTTTTTAGGGGTGAAATATCGTTTATCTGACTTCCGATATGAAAATGAATCATTTTTAATTTATTTAAAATATTTTCTTTTTTGAGGATATCCACGGCTTCTATTATTTCTGTTGAACTAAGTCCGAATTTACTCTCGATGCCTCCGCTTTTTGCCCATATTCCCACACCTGAAGTGTGAAGGCGGATTCTAATTCCTATATTTACGGGCATAGAGTCGTATTCCCGGCTGACTTCTATAATGGAATTAAGTTCGTTTAGTCCTTCAATGGTAATAGTTACGTTATATCCCATAAATCCGGCTATAAAAGCCAGACGAATCATATCTTTGTCTTTAAATCCGTTTATGGTTATAGGAGCGTTTTTGTTATTATATGTCATAGCCAAAATAAGTTCCGCTTTACTTCCGGCTTCAAGTCCGTAATTGTATTTTTTGGCGATTTTAATAAGAGGTTTTACGAAAGTGGGAAACTGATTTACTTTTAGAGGGAATACGGCTTTAAAATTTCCTTTATAATCGAATTCTTTAATAGCCTTATTAAAAGAATTGTAAAGAGAGTTTATCTGTTTTCTGATAAGATGGGGAAATCTAAGAAGGATAGGCCCTTGAAATCCTTTTTCTTCTATCTCTTTTACTATATCAATTAAGGCCGGTTGATTTCCGTAATTTATTTTAAGTTTTCCGTTTTCAATAAAAAAATTGTTGGCTCCCCAAATGTCTATTCCATAGTTCATTGTCCGCCTTTAGAGTTCTTTTTCGAAAAAATTTCCTGTTTTTAATTCGTCCTCTCCGACTATCAGCGCTTTTTTGAAATTTCCTTTATCAGCGGCTTTTAAATGGGCTTTAAGACTTTTAGGTTTTGTTTCTACAAAAACTTTTTCCTCTTTTCTGAGTTCTTTTGCTTTTTTTTGAATAAAAGGAATTGCTTCAGGGGTCATAGCTCCCATATAAATTCCGTCTCTTTTATCTTCGGTTTTAACCAAATCCAAAATTCTCTCAACTCCTATGGCAAATCCCACGCCCGGCGTCGGTTTTCCGCCTAAGAATTCCACAAGTCTGTCATATCTTCCGCCACCTGCAATTGCGCTTTGGGCTCCTATTTCGTTTGATACGAATTCAAAAGTGGTTTTAGTATAATAATCAAGGCCTCTAACCAGATTTTTATCCACTTCATATTTTATATCCAAATTTTCAAGCCCTTTTTTTAACGTTTCAAAATCTTTTTGACATGATTCACATAAATTATCTGTAATTTTTGGAGCGTCTTTTAGTATCTCTTGACAGCTTTTTACTTTACAGTCAAGTGTTCTTATAGGGTTTTGATTGATTCTTCTTTGGCAGTCTTCACACAGTTCTTTTTTATGAGAATTTAGAAATTCTATCAGTTTTTCTTTATATTTGGGCATACATTTTGGGCATCCTAAAGAATTTATTTTTAGGGTGTAACTTATGTTAAGAGCATCAAAAATATCGGCGGCTAAGGCTATTGTGTTTATGTCTTCATAAACGCTTTCCTCTCCGAAGCTTTCGACTCCAAACTGATGAAATTCTCTAAGTCTTCCTTTTTGAGGTCTTTCATATCTGAACATAGGGCCGAAATACCAAAATCTTTTTGGAGTTTGTTGGCGGTCGAATTTGTGCTCTATAAAGCTTCTTACTACCCCTGCCGTGCCTTCTGGACGCATACAGACATCGTTTCCGCCTTTGTCGGTAAATTGATACATTTCTTTATTTACAATATCGCTGCTCTCTCCCACACTTCTTTTAAAAAGAGAAGTTTCTTCCAAAATAGGGGTTTCTATATATTCATATCCGTAGTTTTGAGCTATTTTTCTGGCTGTATCAAATATTTTTAAAAATCTTTTATCTTCAATAATATCTTTCATACCTCTTAGTGCTTTTATCATATAGGACCTTTTTTATGAAATTTTACTATAAAGTTGGCTAAAGTCTATAAACATTCTTATTCCGTTCATCATAGCCTTATATTGAATATAATTTCTGTCTCCTTTGAAATGATAAAGCTCTACTTTAAGGCT
>JAMOSR010000064.1 GCA_027062985.1 Nautiliaceae bacterium | reverse complement strand
TAGAAGAAAAGCTTGAATTTTATAAAAAAAGAATAGAGTTTGAAGAAAAAGGTGTTAAATATAAAATTATAAAAGAAAATTTTTTAAATTACAGACTCTTACGGAGTAATGTAAAATGTAAAATGGACAATTCGGGGTCCCCAAAAAGTTGTGAAACTTTTTGGGGTAAAGAGGGAAAATGGGGAATTGTTGATAATTATGTGTTGTTTTATTCGTATCTTCAAAGACCTGCGAGGGGTAGGATTGAATTTGTAAAGAATGGAATAGGGTATTTTAACAGAATGCAGGTAATTTTTACGGAAATTTCCAAATTTAGCGAAGTTTTAAACAAAAAATATAACAATGTTTTAGAAATAGTTAAAAATCCCCCGAGTATTGACGAAGAGATTGAATTCAGGGAAAAAATCACCAATACAAAATATTCTTTATCACCGATTATTATAGTAAATGAAATTAAAGAAAAGTATGAAGTGGATATTGAGGCAAAAGTTTATCCTGATAATAAAGAAATTTTGATAAAATTTTAATAAAAAAAGGTAAAAAATGGTTTTTGATATTAATCAGATTCAGGAAATGCTGCCTCACAGATATCCGTTTTTGCTTGTTGATAGAATTACGGATGTTAAAAACGGTGAATATGTTGAAGGGTATCTTAATATTTCTATAACAAATCAGGTTTTTCAGGGGCATTTTCCGGGACATCCGATATATCCTGGTGTTTTGATAATCGAAGGTATGGCTCAAACGGGCGCTATTTTGCCTTTTACTGTTATGGATAAAGACGAATTAAGCGATAAAGTTGTATATTTTATGAGTATAGATAAAGCAAAATTCAGAAAACCTGTACTTCCTGGAGATAAACTAGTATATAAAATCTCAACAATAAAACATAGAGGGAAAATATGGCATCTAAAAGGAGAAGCTTATGTTGAAGGGGAGCTTGTGAGCGAGGCTGAGCTTAAAGCTATGATTATGGACAAATAGTGTATAAAGAACTGATTGATATTTTAAAAATAAAACTTATTTTCTTTTCAACTTTAGTCGGAGGAAGTTTTGGTTATTTTTTGAGTGTAAAAAATAATTTTATTTTGGTTTTGTTAATGGTTTTAATAATACTTGGCAGTGTTGGTATAATAAAAACGCTTTATCAGTTGGGAAAATTATATAATGAGATAAAGGAGAGAAATGAAAGAAATACTTGAAGCAAGTGTACTGCTTTTTCTAATAGGCGGGTTGATATATTATTTCTATCTTGAATATAAATTAGAGCATGACAAATGAAAGCAATAATTAAAGGAAAAATAGGCAAAAACTGTAAAATCGGCGAGGGCGTAATTATTGATGAAAACGTCGTAATTGGTAATAACAATATAATAGAGCCTTACGCCGTAATTACAGGATATACCACAATAGGGGATAATAACCATATTTATTCTCATGCGGTTGTGGGGAGTGAGCCTCAGGATTTAAAATATAAAGGCGAAAAAACAAAGCTTGTTATAGGAAACAATAATAAAATCAGGGAATTTACGCTTATAAATCCCGGAACCGAAGGTGGAGGCGGAGTTACTAAAATAGGTGACAACAATCTTTTGATGGGATATGTTCATGTAGCTCACGATGTAATTATAGGAAATAACTGTATTTTGGCAAACGCGGCGACACTTGCCGGTCATGTAGAACTTGAAGATTATGTGGTAATAGGAGGTATGACTCCTGTTCATCAGTTTGTTAAAATAGGTTCTCATGCAATGATAGGAGGAGCTAGTGCCGTAGCTCAGGATATTCCGCCTTTTACAATAGCAGAAGGTAACAGAGCAAAACTCAGGGGTCTTAATTTAACGGGTCTTAGAAGAAGATTTCAAAACAGAAGTGATATAGATGCTATAAAAAACGCTTATAAAGAGTTGTTTGAAAGAGGGAAACCTTTAAAAGAAACGGCTAAAGAGATACTTGAAACCACTGATAACGAATATGTTAAACATTTATGTAAATTTGTATTAAACTCAAAAAGGGGAATACCATATGATAGAAAAGTGTAGTTTTTGTGGAAGTGTAGAAACGGAAGAGAATCCTCTTTTAGCATCGCCTGACAATAAGGCTTTTATTTGTAAAAACTGTGTGATTCAGGCTTATGATATTATTATGGGAGCCGTTAAACAAAAGAAAAAGGAAAAAGGGGAGATTAAACTTCTGACTCCAAAAGAGATAAAAGCTCATCTTGATGAATATGTTATAGGACAAGAAAAAGCTAAAAAAATTATTTCGGTAGCTGTGTATAATCATTACAAAAGAATACTGTATGGAGATACCCAAGACGTTGAAATTCAAAAATCCAACATCCTTATGATAGGACCAACAGGAAGCGGTAAAACATTGATAGCAAGAACTCTTGCCAAGCTTCTTGACGTGCCTTTGGCTATTGCTGACGCTACATCTCTTACGGAAGCAGGGTATGTGGGAGAAGATGTTGAAAACGTTCTTTTAAAACTGATTCAGGCTGCTGACGGGGATATTAAAAGGGCTGAAAAAGGAATTGTTTTTATCGATGAGATTGACAAAATAGCAAGAAAAAGCGAAAATCCTTCAATAACAAGAGATGTCAGCGGAGAAGGTGTTCAACAGGCACTTCTTAAAATTATAGAAGGCTCTATTGTAAACGTACCGCCAGGAGGAGGAAGAAAACATCCTCATCAGGAATTTATTCAAATAGACACCACCAATATTCTTTTTATTTGCGGAGGTGCTTTTGAAGGTCTTGAAGAAATTATTCAACGAAGACTTGAAGGGGCTACTGTTGGATTTTTAGGTAAAACGAAAGAAAAACTTTCTAAAGACGATATTTTCTCTTTAGTAGAACCGGAAGACCTGGTAAAATACGGACTTATTCCCGAACTTGTGGGAAGACTTCCTGTTATCGCCACTTTAAAAGAGCTTGATAAAGAAGATTTGATAAGAGTTTTAACCGAGCCTAAAGATGCTTTAATTAAGCAGTATCAGGCTCTTTTTGCACTGGATGGGGTTGAGCTTGAATTTGAAAAAGAAGCCCTTGAAGCAATTGCTCAAAAAGCTATTAAAAGAGGTACGGGAGCCAGGGGTCTTAGAGCTATTTTAGAAGAGGCTATGGTTGATATTATGTTTAACCTTCCTGAATATAAAGGTTATAAGGTTATTATTACAAAAGATGTTATAGAAAATAAAGCAGAACCTATTTTAATAAAAAAGGAAAATAATGCTAAGTAAGCTTCTTGGAATATTTAGTAACGATTTGGCAATTGACTTAGGAACGGCCAATACGCTTGTTAGCGTTAAAGGAAAAGGCATTGTAATAAACGAACCGAGCGTTGTAGCCATAAAAGAAGGAAAACATAAAAATAAGGTATTGGCTGTAGGAAAAGAAGCTAAGGATATGATAGGTAAAACTCCAAAAGATATAGTTGCCATTCGTCCTATGAAAAACGGTGTGATAGCTGATTTTAGCGTAACCGAGGAGATGATAAGATATTTTATAAGAAAAGTTCACAATAGAAAAACCCTGATACGCCCAAGAATTGTTATCTGTGTTCCTTATGGTTTAACTCAGGTAGAAAGAAAGGCCGTAAAAGAATCGGCTATGAGTGCGGGTGCTAGAGAAGTATATCTTATAGAAGAGCCTATGGCTGCGGCAATAGGTGCCGGGCTTCCTGTAAAAGACCCTCAGGGAAGCATGGTAATTGATATCGGAGGAGGTACTACGGAAATAGGGGTTATTTCTCTTGGCGGTCTTGTGGTTAGTAAATCTATAAGAGTTGCGGGAGATAAATTTGACCGTTCAATAGTTGATTATATAAACAAAAAATATAATCTTGTAATAGGGGAAAGAACGGCCGAAGAGATAAAAATAGAGATAGGAAGCGCTATTAAACTTGATAAAGAGCTTAAAATGCTGGTAAAAGGTAAAAATAGAATTTCGGGTCTTCTTGAAACTATTACAGTAACAAGCGAAGATGTAAGGGAAGCTTTAAAAGAACCGGTAAAAGAAATAGGGGAGGCTTTAAAAGATGTTTTGGAACAGACTCCTCCTGATTTGTCTGGTGATATCGTGGAAAACGGAATTGTTCTTACAGGCGGGGGAGCTCTTTTAAGAGGTCTTGATAAATATTTGAGCGAACTTGTTTCTCTTCCGGTTTATATAGCAGAAGAACCTCTTTTAGCAGTTGCTAAAGGAACTGGAAAAGCATTGGAACAAATAGAACTTTTAGCAAGTGTTGATGAATAGAATCTATTTTCTTCTTTTTGCTTTTTTGCTTCTTTTTATTTTTCAAATATCTTATGTAAAATCGCTTTTTTTAAATACGGCTCTTCCTTTGGAAGAGAAATTTGTCAATATAAAAAGTGACATAATCAAAAGAATAGAGTTTTGTAAAGAAGGATACAAAAAATTAAAAGAGCTGGAAAAACTGAATATTTATTTAAATACGGAAATCGCCAATTTAAAAATCAAATGTATGGAGTGTGAAAGATTAAAATATTTTAAAGAGCTTGATATTCCAAACTTAAGATTTGTTAAAGTGGTTTCATATGCGGCTTTACCTGATTTTACGCAAATTTATATAGATTATAATAAACCGATAATGACTCCTAAGGGTTTGGTTTACAATAATTTTGCAGCGGGTATAGCTGTGAAAAACGTTAAAAATTACTCTCTTGCATATCTTAATCAAAACCCAAAAACCAGGTATTCTGTTTTGGTGGGGAAAAATCAAATTCCGGGAATTTTTTTCGGAGGAAAAGGTATAGTAAAATATCTTAAAAAATTTGTTAAAATAAAAAAAGGAGATATCGTAATTACAAGCGGTCTTGACGGAGTGTTTTATAAGGGGGCTTTTGTGGGAAAAGTTGAAAAAATAATTCAGACAAAACTTTATCAGGAAGCTAAAATAAAACTTTTTTATAATAATTTGGCACCTGATTATTTTTATATCGTTGAAAAAAACGGTACAATAAAACAACAAAACTTTTAAGGAGAGGATATGGAACTTCAGAATATAGAAAATACGCTAAAAAAAATGGGAATGGTTCTTGAAAAAGTCGTTACTAAAGTGGATGAGCTTGATAAAAGGGTTGCAAAGCTTGAGGAAAAATTGGGAGAAGGCGAAAAAAAGTTCAGTTCTCAAGACTTAAAGACTCAGACAGCGGCTCAACCTCAACAGAGTTCAACTTCAGGGATTTCATCAGGTGGCTTTGGAAGTAGTTTTTTAGGTTCTTTAGCCGGAGCAATGGCCGGAATGGGACTTTATAACCTGCTTTTTAACCATTCGGTTACGCCTATGGAGTTTGGAAAAGAAATGGGACTTAGCGAAGATGAAATTCAACATGTTTTAGATGAGGAGCTTGATGAGATAGAAAGTAAGCTTGACGAAATAGATTCAAAACTTGAAGAGCTTGATTCTAAAATAGATGAGGTAGGCGACAGTGATGTTATGAATACCGATTATTTTGAAAGTTATGAAGAGGAAGATACGGTTGATGACGATTTTGGAGGAGGGTTTGACGACTTCGGGGGATTTGACGAAGTTTAATAAATTTTAAACTCTTCTATTTCTCCTTTTAAGTCTCCTATTTTCAAGACGTTTTTTACTTTTCCTTTTATGGTAACCCAATATTTAGGGTCTATTGAGAGATATACTATTCCTTTATCCCCGACAAATACTTTGTTATAAAGATTTCCTTTTAGGCATATGTGCTTTTTTTCGCATTGACCTAAAATATTTACGTCTATTTTTCCGTCTTTTTTTCTTCCTCCTAGAGCGTAAAAGGTATATTGTTTTTGTTTATGGTTTGTGTATTTGGGCAGATTAAAATATAAGGAAAGTACGTCGTCTTTTACATAATAAGGATATGTCTCGTTACTTTCAAGTTTTCCGTTAAAATATTTTATTTTGTATATTTTTTTGTTTTTATGGTTGAAAATAAAAACTTTTTTATAAATTTTATTTCCTTTTTTTCTTATGCTTATGTATTTTTTTGGAACCAGTATGCCTTTTTTTACTTCTCCCGTACTTATATAAGTTTGAATCATGTGTTTTGAAAGAGCTGCTGCTAGACCTTTTGTGGTAACTACTGTTTTTATCCTGTAAGATGTTTCGTTTTTTTCGAAAATACCTTTTGCTTTTGCTATAGTGCCTAAAAGGCCGTATTTTGCTTTATATGTGGCTTCCATTTTAAAAGCAAATGTCAAATTTATTAAAAATAATAGTAAAATTATTCTCATAAAACGCCTTTTTAATAATTATACCAAAGGAAGAAAATGAAAATAGTATTTTTAGATGCTTTAACGCTTGGCAATGTGGATTTTGAAAGGTTTAAGCGTTTTGGAGATGTTGAAATATATCAAACAACTTCTAAAGACCAGACCTTAAGTAGGGTAAAAGACGCCGATATTATCGTTACAAATAAAGTGGTTATTGACAAAAATATAATGGATAATGCAAAAAAGCTAAAATTTATTCAGATTGCGGCAACTGGTATGAATAATGTTGATTTGGAGTGTGCAGCTACAAAAGGCATTTTAGTTAAAAACGTTGCCGGGTATTCTACCAATTCGGTAGTCCAACAAACATTTGCTTTGGTGCTTGGACTTTTAAACAGAGTTAGGTATTTTGATGAATATACGAGAAGCAAATATCCAAAAAGTGAAATTTTTACTCATATAGTGGATTGGTTTGAAATATCCGGTAAAAGATGGGGGATAATAGGTCTTGGTACTATAGGAAAAGAAGTTGCAAAAGTGGCGGAGGCTTTTGGTGCGGAAGTGATTTATTATTCTACCAGCGGTAAAAACGATAATCCAAAATATAACAGGGTGAGTTTGGAAGAACTTTTAAAAACAAGCGATATTATATCCATTCATGCCCCTTTAAATAAAAATACTAAAAACTTAATAGGATTTAATGAACTTATGAAAATGAAAGAGGGAGCAATTATAGTTAATCTTGGAAGAGGGGGAATTATTAATGAAAGTGACTTAGCAACAGTTTTGGAAAATAAAAATATTTTAGTCGGTCTTGATGTATTTGAAAAAGAGCCTTTGGAAGAAAATAATCCTTTATTAAAATTTAAAGATAAAACTCTTTTAAGTCCTCATATAGCATGGACAAGTATAGAGGCTCGTAAAAAACTTATGGATGGAATATATGAAAATATTAAAAGTTTTGTAGAAAATTAGTTGTCGTATTTTTCCCAATTATTTGATTTTATAATTGTTTTTAATAGTTTTGTATATTCTTCTTTTTTTTGAGAATAGTTATGAAGGGTTTGAGCGGCTTTTGTTCCTCTAAACGGTTTTCCTTCTTTTTTTATTTTGTATCTGAGTTCTCTGAATTCTTTATATGCCGGATTTCTGTTAAGGTTTCTCATATATGCCGCAATGGAATCTTCAAGGGAAGGAAAAACTTTCAGGGAGTAATCGATATTAATATGCTCATAAGAACTTTTAGGTTTTAGTCCTTTGTTGGAGTATTCCCAGTGACCGAAGAGGTTATTTGCTTCTTTTACAAACCTGCTTTTTCCCCATCCGCTCTCGATTGCTGCCTGAGCTAATGCTAAAGAAGGAGGAATGGTATCTATTTTT
>JAMOSR010000063.1 GCA_027062985.1 Nautiliaceae bacterium | reverse complement strand
AAAAACTATCTTTAGCAGCTTTAATAGCAATGGGTTCTGTTAGCTTTGCAACAGCAACTCCATTAACAGACGCAATAAAAAATGTAGAATTAAACGGAATGTTGAGAGTAAGATTTTACAATGAACAACCAGAAGACTCTAACCAATACAACAGATGGAGAACTAATGCAATTTTAATTTTCAAAGTACCTGTTGATGAAAACATTAAATTCGTAATGAGAAACTCTGTTGAATCAAATGTATATTCTGATGAAGATAAAGTAGGAACATATAATGCTAAAACAAATACTGGTTATCAAATAAATCCAAACGTTAAAAGTCCATCAAGTGTTGATACAGCAGTAGCAAACAACCTGTTATTCCTACAATATACAAACGGACCTGTAAATGCTATCGTGGGTAAAATTCCTGTAGCAACTTCAGTAACAAGTAACGACCCTGCAACTCCAGGACACGGAGCAGGTATTGTGGCTACATACAAAGTAAACGACAACTTGACAGTTGGTGCTGCTTATGTGGATGCTTTAAAACAAGGTGGAACTGAAGCAACTTCTGTAGGTCTTCCAGTGACATTGGGGCAAGATATTTACGCAGCTACTGCTATCTTTAATTTAGATATGGTAAAAGGTAACGTATGGTATTATCATATTACTAATGCTGTAAAATCTTTAGTAACTGCTTCTGTTGATTTTCAACCTATTGAAAACGTAGATGTTCATGCTGATTTAGCGGTAGGTAAAGATGATGACAAACTTACAGCAAACGCTAAAACAAAAACATATTTCAACATCGCTGCTCAATATGCTCAAGACGCTTTTTGTGCAAAATTGGGTTATGCTAAAACTGACAAAGACAACAGTCATGTAGTATTGGCGGTAGACTCTCCTGTAGGTGCTGTAATTACTACAGCTAACAATTATAACATTGCCAACAAACGAGACGTTAGCTCAGTATACGGAAAACTTGGATATAATGTAGATGCTAAAACAAACGTTTATTTAGCAGCACAAGTTCAAAATGCAGGTGACGATGCACCAAACAAAAACAACGACTTAAAAGAATACACAATTGGTGCTAAGTATGCTTATAACAAAAAACTTGGATTCCATGTATACTATGATATAGCTGACTGGGATGATGATGCTACAAATTCTAATGGAACTAAAATAGAAGACAACAAAGAATTCAGATTCGAAGCTAAATACAGCTTCTAATCTTTTTCTTTTTTTCTTTTACTTTTAGTCAGAGTCTGGCACTAAAATATAGCTAAAGTTTTACTTTAAATATTTTTTTAGACTTTCTTTATCGAGTAATTTAATCGATTTTTCACAAAAACATATAATTCTTTCGTTTTTTAATTTGCTAAGAATTCTGCTTAGAGTTTCAGGAGACATATTGAGCTCTTTTGCCAGCATGTATTTTTTCTTTCTTAAAAATTTTTGCGGAAAATTTAAAAGTGTATAAATTACTCTTTGAGTGGTGTCGTATTTTTGAAGTTTATTGAATTCTATTTCTTGCATTATCTGATTACTTAGCATCTTAATAATTCTATCGCTAAAAGGAGGATTGGAGATATATTTTTGAAATTTTGCATAATCTATCGACACTATTTCCGAGTCATTTTCGCATTTAGCATTTAAACAGTAAGGTCTGTTTTGTATCTGAGAAATAAGCCCGAAAATATCTCCGCATCCGAATTGGTTTTTTGGAATAATGTTTCCTTTTAAATCCACATCATACATTAATACCTGACCGGTAATTATTCCGTAAAAATATTTATTTTTTTCACCTTCATAATAGATAATTTGATTTTTTTTATATTTTTTGATAAAAGAAAAAGAAGAAATATCTTCAAGAATTTTATCTTCTATATTG
>JAMOSR010000062.1 GCA_027062985.1 Nautiliaceae bacterium | reverse complement strand
CAAAACCTGCCACCATTAGAATTTGTTTAAAAAGCTGAGGAGATTGAGGAAGTGCGTAAAATTCCCCGGGATGAATTCTGCTAGGTACCAGATAATCTCTTGCCCCCTCAGGAGTAGATTTTGTAAGAATTGGCGTTTCAACGTCAATGAAACCATGTTTATCAAAATAGTCTCTGATGGCTTTTGTTACTTTGCTTCTTAATATAAAAGTATCGAGCATATCTTTGTCTCTTAGGTCTAAGTATCTGTATTTAAGTCTAAGTTCTTCATTTACCGACTTGTCACCTATTTGAAAAGGAAGGGTTTCGCTTGTATTTTCTATTTCGATTTTATCCGCAACAACTTCAATTTTTCCCGTTTTTAGTTTTGGATTTTCAAGTCCTTCGCCTCTGAGTCTGACTTTTCCTTTTACTTTTATAACATATTCGTCTTTTACTTTTTCCGCAATTTCATGTGCTTTTTTGCTGTCCGCCGGGTCGGCAACTACCTGAATTTTCCCGCTTCTGTCTCTTAGGTCTATAAAAATAACGCCTCCGTGGTCTCTGTGGGAATTTACCCATCCTACAAGTTCCACTTCTTCGCCGACGTTTAGTTCGTTAAGTTCCGCACAGTAATGGCTTCTCATTTATTTCCTTTTTTGGTCGCAATTATATCAAATATGTGATAAAATTATTGAAAAAAGAGTTTAAAATGAAATTCTACGTAATATCTGGCGTGGTTTTATTAAATCTTTTATCTCCGTTGATAGCTAAAAGTATAAAATTTTTTTTGTTTAAAAAAAGAAGAAATATATTTTTAAGGCTTTTGTATTCAAGGGTTTTTAAAATAGGTATTCCTCTTTTGCTTCTTATAGATATAAACACTTTTTTTTGGGTATTGGGAATAGAAAAGGAAAAAATAAAATTTTTTTTAAATTCAGTTTTAATAGCATGGCTTTTTTATGAAGTAGTCAAATATTTTATCTATACGGCAATAACCATTAAAATATCCAAAAAAGAATCCGTTAGAAGAGAGCTTTTTTTTATGGCCATAAATCTTACGAAAATTTTTATTGCAATAGTATTGATAGCCGTTATTCTCTCATATTTTGGAGTTGATATTACCGCTATCATAACTTCTTTGGGTATCGGCGGTGTTATTATAGGACTTGCGGCAAAAGAAACTCTCAGCAATTTTTTTGATTCTATACGAATTATCAGCGAAGATGCTTTTCATGTCGGAGATTGGATTGAAACAAAAGATTTTGAAGGATTTGTAACAGAAATAGGACTTACTGCAACTCAAATAAGAACGTTTGACAATGCACTTATTGTCATTCCAAATTCAAAACTTGCAAATGAATGGATAAAAAACTGGTCTAGAAGAATGATAGGACGTAGGATAAAATTTTGGATAAAATTAAAATATTCCACCGATATTGTCGAAATTAAAAGAGTAATAAAAGAAATAAAAGACATGCTTGAACATCATCCGATGATTGTTACCGATAATAAAATAAGAAGTAGGCTTAGAAAAAGAATGCAAAAAAACGCTCTTTTTTCACTCGAAGATAAATACGGGGTTAGAAAAACTCTGCTTGTTTATTTGGACAGGTTTGACGAATATTCAATGGATATTTTAATATATGCTTTTTCTATAACGATAGATTGGGAAGAGTGGCTTAAGGTAAAACAGGACGTAATGCTTAAGATTTTGGAAATTATAAAAAATTCCAATCTCGAACTTGCCTATCCTACCAGTATTATTTTTTATGACGAAAGGAAAAATTTATGGAAAAACTCATTCGAAGATACATAAAAAAAGACGACCCTGAAGTTTTGCACGATTTAAGAGTATGGGCAAGAAAAGAGCTTAGTGTTTTGGAAAAAGAGGGGAAAACGGATTTGG
>JAMOSR010000061.1 GCA_027062985.1 Nautiliaceae bacterium | reverse complement strand
TATTTTTTAATTTTTCTTTTGCTGTAACGCTAAAAGAAGTAAATAATACGGAAAATTTAGATTTTAATTCTTTATATTTATTAAACGCTGACTTTATTCCTTATGTTTTAAAGCATAAAAATATTTTACTCAATTTAAGAGGGGTGAAAATTTAAGTAAAGCGGTAAAAAGAGCTGACGAAAATTTATATAAAGCAAAACGTACCGGAAAAAATAAAGTAGTAGGAGGATAAATGAAAATAGCACCGAGTATTTTAAGTGCGGATTTTGGAAGATTGGCAGATGATGTAAAAGATGTATGCGATGCGGGAGCCGATTTAATACATGTGGATGTGATGGACGGGCATTTTGTTCCGAATATGACAATGGGTCCGATGATAGTGGAGGCTGTGTCAAAAGCCTCTACAAAACCCCTTGATATTCACTTTATGGTTGAAAATATTCCGTTTTTTGTAGATATGTATAAACATCTTAAACCTGAATTTATCTCTTTTCATGTAGAAGAAGAAAAGCATATCAACAGGGTTATTCAAAAAATAAGAAACGAGGGTATTAAACCAGCGGTTGTTTTAAATCCTGCAACACCTGTATGTCTTCTTGAATATATAGTGGCTGATGTGGATATGGTGCTTTTAATGAGTGTAAATCCGGGATTTGGAGGACAAAAATTTATTCCAAGCGTTATTGATAAAGTAAAAGAATTAAGAGAACTGGCTGAGAAGAAAAATCCTTCTCTTTTAATAGAAATCGACGGAGGGGTAAACGATAAAAATGCGCCTATGCTTAAAGAAGCCGGAGCGGATATTTTAGTAGCGGGAAGTTATGTGTTTAAAAGCGGGGATTATAAAAAAGCCATTGAAAGTTTGAGGTGTTAAATGAGAGTGAAAATATGTGGTATTACAAATTATGAAGACGCTAAAATTGCCTGTGATGCCGGGGCTGATGCGCTGGGGTTTGTTTTTTACAGACCTTCTCCTCGTTTTATTGAGGCAGGTGAAGCTAAAAGAATTATCGCCAAACTGCCTCCTTTTGTAACAAAAGTGGCCCTTTTTGTAAATATGACCCCTGAAGCGGTAAACGGGGCTATGGAATTTTTAAAAGCGGATATTGCCCAGATTCATTTTAATGCGGATGAAGAGTTTTTTAGCAAGTTAAATTGCAAATATTTACCGGTTGTCAGAGCAAAAGAAAAGAGCGATATTGAAAAATTTGAAGAGAGTTATAAAATTGTTGACGCTTATGTCCCTGAATACGGAGGCAGCGGTAAGAGACTGGCTCTTGAATGGTTTGAGGGAAGGGATAACTCTAAAACTATTCTTGCCGGGGGACTTACTCCCGAGAATGTATTTGAAGTGGGAAGATACGGTTTTTACGGAGTTGATGTCAGCAGCGGAGTTGAAGAAAAACCCGGGAAAAAAGACAAAAGAAAAGTCAGACGTTTTGTAGAAATGGCAAAATACGCTCTTAGGTGCGGGTAAATGAAAGCTTTTATATTAAAAAAAATAGCCGATAGAATAAAAAAATATAAATTTGTAAGAAGAGCTTTTAGGGTCGATGAAAATCTGATTTTAATGCAGTTTGATAACGACAGATACTATTTTGACCTTACCAAAGGCAGCGGGGATATTTACATAAATATCGATTATCCTTTGGTTAAAAAATTTAAAGCTCCTTTTGATATAGTGCTTGAAAAAAAGTTTACAAAAGCAAAACTTATAGATGTGGAGGCAAAAGAGAGGATTTTAACAATAACCGCTAAAAACCAAAACAGATTTAAAGAAGAAATTGTAAAAATCAGGTTTGAGTTTACAGGTCGTTATACGAATGCCATAATATTGGACGAAAACGACAATATTATTGAATCTTTGAGGCATATAAGCGAAAATATTTCAAGCAGGGTCGTAAAACCCGGAATCAAACTTCAAGAGCTTCCTTCTGTTGAAATAAAAGAAAAGGTTTTTGAAATTGATGATTTGGAAAAGTATACAAAAGAACTTTTTTATAAAAAATATACAAATAGATTAAACCAGAAAAAAGAGTCTGTTCTTAATAAAATAAACAAAAAAATAAAAGAAATCGAAAAGAAACTAAATAAGTTGGAAAATGAAGAAGAACTTTTAAAAAAAGCTGAGCTTTATAAAAAATACGCTGATATAGCTATGATTAATCTTTATAAGATTAAACCTTATGATAAAGAATTAAAAACGATTGATTTTGAGGGTAATGAAACAGTTATTCCAATTCCGTCGCTTAAAAATATAAATGAAATAGGTAATTATTATTATAAGCTGGCTAAAAAAGCGAGAAAAAAAGCCGAAAATCTGCATATAGAGAGAAATTATTTAAAAGAACAGCTTGAATTTTTAAAAAATTATATTAAACTTGTAAAAAACGCTAAACATTTAAGTGAGCTTAAAACATACGAACCTCCGAAAAAAGAGAAAAAAGAGGATGAAAATATTGCTAAATTTTATTATGACGATTATATGATACTGGTTGGAAAAAATGAAAAAGGAAATGTTAAACTGCTAAAACAGGCCAATTCAAACGATTTATGGCTTCATATCAAAAATCTGCCGGGGGCTCATGTTATAGTTAAGAATAATAAACTTTCGTTAAATG
This sequence comes from Nautiliaceae bacterium, assembly GCA_027062985.1. Classification (GTDB taxonomy): domain Bacteria; phylum Campylobacterota; class Campylobacteria; order Campylobacterales; family Nautiliaceae; genus Caminibacter. The sequence goes on along the minus strand of JAMOSR010000061.1, from coordinate 5,143 downwards.
ACGATATTATTAAAAAAGCGGCTAAGCTTGCTTTGGCTTTTAGCTCAAAAGAAGAGGGGGAAGTGGATTATACTAAAAGAAAATTCGTAAAAATAAAAGAAGGGGCTAAGGTTGAGTATGGAAAATATAACACAATAAAGGTAAAATTATGAACCTGATTCATAACATAAGCTGGATTAATCAGAATTCTCATATACCTTCTGTGATTATGGCGGACCATGTGGCAAGAGAAATTGTAAGCAGGGAAGTGCAAAAAGTTATTAATGAAGATAAGGAGCTTAAAGTAAACGAGGTTAGACCCGTTGAAGAGATTGAAAAGATTTTGCCTGAAGACGATGAAAAAGAAGATGTGGAAAGAGAAGTAAAACATATAGATTTAAAGGCCTAATATGAAAGAAAGAATTGTTACATCCGTTGTATTGATAGGAATTTTGTTAATAGTGGGATTAATAGATAATAAATATTTGACCTCTTTTTTGATTTCTATTATTTCACTTATCGGCATATCCGAGGCTAAAAGACTCTTTGGTTTGAAAGAAGATAATGTTATTTATTTTTTGGGATTTTTGTCATTTGTCGCTATTTTTATAAATCCTGTTTTTGTAGCGACGGTCGGTATTTTAAGTATAGCCGGATATGTTGCTTTTTACAGAAAAGAGATTGATTTATTATCGGTTGCTTTTTATCCTTTTTTATCTTTAATGATTCTTATGGATTTATATTTAAAAACTTCCATGGAAATGATAGGATGGCTTATCGTAATAGTTGCGGCTACCGATTCTTTTGCCTATCTTATCGGTAAAAACTTTGCAAAAAAATTTATTCCTCAGGGATTTTCCCCGACTTCCCCGAATAAATCATGGGAAGGTGTTATAGGAGGTGTTTTTGTAGCTACTCTTATAGGAAGTTTTGTAGGACTTGCTTTTTTTGATTTTATAAATTCTTTTGTTATATCTTTTTTTGTAAGCATTGCCAGTGTGTTTGGGGATTTGTTTGAGAGTTATTTAAAAAGAAGAGCCGGGGTAAAAGACAGCGGTAATATTTTACCGGGCCATGGAGGAGTCCTTGACAGAATTGACGGATATCTTTTTGCCGCTCCTTTAATGTGGGCTATTATAGAAACAATAGGAAAATGATGATTGTTTTAGGCTCAACGGGAAGTATAGGCGTAAATACGCTTGAGGTAGCAAGACGTTTTAATATTGAAATAGAAGGATTGGTAGCGGGTAACAATTATAAAGTTTTAAATAAACAAATTAAAGAGTTTAAGCCAAAATATGTTGTGGTAAAAGATAAAAAAACGGCTGAAAAAGTACATTTTAAAAACGTAAAATATGGAGAGGAAGCCATTCTTGAAGTTATAGAAAAATCTAAAAGTGAATTGGTGGTAAATGCTCTAGTCGGTGACGCTGGGCTTAAGCCTACCCTAAAAGCCCAGGAATGCGGTAAAAAAATAGCCCTTGCCAATAAAGAATCGTTGGTAAATGCCGGAAAATTTATAGATACTTCAAAAATTACGCCTATTGACAGTGAACATTTCGGTCTTTGGTATCTCCTTAGTGAAAAGTGTAAAGTGAAAAGTGAAAAGTGTAGGTTTAATAAGTTGTATATAACGGCAAGCGGAGGGGCGCTTAGGGATTGGAAGATTGAAAAAATAAAAAACGCTACGTTAAAAGACGTCTTAAAACACCCGAACTGGTCAATGGGGGTAAAGATTACTATTGATTCCGCTACAATGGTTAATAAGCTTTTTGAGCTTCTTGAAGCAAAATGGCTTTTTAATACTACGAATGTTGATGCTTTTATAGAGACAAAATCCATAATCCATGCCCTTGTTGAATGGAAAGACGGTTCTACGACGGCTCATATCAGTAAAACGGATATGAAACTGCCTATTGCCTTTGCTATTTTAAATAAGGTAGAGGAGAGAGTTTTAGAGCCTGTTAATTTACTTGAAGTAAAAAGCCTTGAATTTAAAGAGATTGATAAAAAGAGATATCCAATCTGGGAGATAAAAGATTTGCTTTTAGAAAAAAGCGACTTAGGAGTTGTGGTAAATACGGCAAACGAATATGCCATAAATCTGTTTTTAAAAGAGAAAATAAGTTTTTGGGATATAAGCCGTTTAATTTTAGATGCCGTTAAAAAATTCGAAAATATTAAAATAAAAGAGATAAACGATATTTTTGAAATTAAAAAAGAGGTAAGGAAATGGTGTGAGAGTTATTCTTTTTGATTTGGACGGCACTCTTATAGATTCGACCGAGGCTATTTTGGAAGGATTTAGGGTTACTTTTGAAAAGTTCGGTAAAAATTATCCCGGGGATAAAGAAGTTAAAAAACTTATAGGGCTTCCTCTTGATATTATGTTTGAAAATCTCGGCGTTAAAGAAAATGTGTGGGATTTTGTAATGACTTATAAAAAACATTACAGAAAAATATCCAAACAAAAAACATTTTTACTTCCGTTTGCAAAAGAAGCTTTAAAAGAGGCTTCAACATTCGCAAGACTTGGAATTGTAACCACAAAAACGGGTGAATATTCCAAAGAATTATTGGAACATTTCGGAATTTTGAATTATTTTGAAGTTTTAATAGGAAGGGAAGATGTTGAAAATCCAAAACCGCATCCCGAGCCTATATTAAAAGCCCTTCATAAAATGAAAGCCTCAAAAGAAGCCGCTTGGATGATAGGCGATACCTGTCTTGATATGGTAAGTGCCAAAGAAGCCGGTATTAATTATGTAGGTGTTAAATTTGAGTATGAAAATGAAAAAAATATGAAAAGATGTGCTGAAATTGTTAAATCCGATGTGTTAAAAGCAGTTGAATATATAAAGGGATTTTACAGATATTAGATAATTGAATATGGTTGTTAAGCATTACTAAAAGTAACATTGAAATAAAAAAATACGAAAAAATGATAAATAAGAGAAAAAATATGCTATATTAAGTTTACTTTAAGTCTATTTTAGATAAAATATGCAAAAAAAGGATAAATATGCTACAAATAAGATGGCATTCTCGCGCGGGACAAGGTGCGGTTACTGGAGCAAAAGCATTGGCTGATGTTATGGCAAGGACTGGAAAATACGTTCAGGCTTATTCCGTATATGGAGCCGAAAAGAGAGGGGCGCCGATGACGGCGTATGATAAAATAGATGACAAGCCTATTTTAGACCATTCAAAATGGATGATACCGGATTATGTACTGGTAATAGACCCTTCATTGGTTTTTCAAGAAGAAATTGTAGACAATACCACTGATGATACTGTTTTTATTGTAACTTCTCATTTAGATAAAGAGGATTTGCTTGCAATGGCAAAACATCTTCAAGGTAAAAAAGTATATGTAATCGATGCTATTAAAATCTCTCAGGAAGAAATAGGAAGAGCTATTCCAAATACTCCTATGCTTGGGGCTTTTATAAAAATAAGTCAAATTATTCCGTTTGAGGATTTTTTGGTATCTATTGAAGATATTCTTTCAAAATTCCCTAAAAAAATTATCGAAGGTAACTTAAAAGCTATCAAACGTGCTTATGAAGAAGTAAAATAAGGAGAAATTATGGCAACACCAAAAGAAATGTTAACAACATGGGATAAAGTTCAGTTTGGAGCGGTTCTTCCGGCATTTGAAGACCCTGAACATAAAAAAAGAAGCAAGTTTCATTCATATAACTATACAGTTGCTGACTGGAGAGTTGAAAAACCGGTGTTTAACAGAGAGCTTTGCATAGATTGTGACTTTTGTTGGGTAAGTTGTCCTGACAGTTGTTTTCTTGTAGAAGAAGTGGTTAATAAAAGAGGAAAAAAACAGGCTAAAATTGTAGGTATTAATTATAATCTTTGTAAAGGATGCGGAGTTTGCGTGGATGTTTGTCCTACGCCTATAAAATCTCTTTTAATGTTCCCTGAGTACGTTGATAATGAAGAAGCATTAAAACAATGGCCTAAAAAAGATTAAAGGAAAGAGTATGGCACAAAAATATGAATTAAAAAATAAAGAAGTATGGGATGGAAACACGGCGGCGGCTCACGCCTTAAGACAAGCTCAAGTGGATGTTGTAGCTGCTTATCCTATTACACCTTCAACTCCTATTGTTCAGAATTACGCTCAGTTTTTGGCTGACGGGTATGTAGACGGTGAATTCGTTATGGTTGAATCAGAACACTCAGCTATGAGTGCCTGTGTTGGTGCGGCTGCTGCCGGTGGTAGAGTTGCTACCGCTACTTCAAGTCAAGGTTATGCGTTAATGGTGGAAGTTTTATATCAGGCAAGCGGAATGAGACTTCCGATTGTTATGACTGTCGTAAACAGAGCTCTTGCATCTCCTCTAAATATTCACGGAGACCACGCAGACCTTTATTTAGGAAGGGATGCCGGATGGATTCATTTAATAGCAAACAATCCTCAAGAAGCATATGATATGACTCTTTGTGCTTTTAAAATAGCGGAAGATGAGAGAGTAAGACTTCCTGTTACAACAAATCAAGACGGATTTTTGGTTTCACATACCGCTCAGGTGGTAGAACCTCTTCAGGATGAGGAAGCATATAATTTTATAGGTGAATATAAAGCTTTAAATCCTATGCTTGATACGAAAAACCCTGTAACATACGGAGCTCAAACAGAAGAAGAGTGGCATTTTGAACATAAGGCAAATCAACATAAAGCTTTAATGGATTCTCCTGAAGTTATTGAAGAAGTATTCAATAAATTTGCCGAGTTAACAGGAAGAAATTATAATTTGGTAGAAACTTATAAACTTGATGATGCGGATATTGCCCTTGTTTTGATGGGAAGTGCTTATGAAACGGCAATGCTTGCCGTAGATAAGGCAAGAGAGGAAGGTATTAAAGTAGGTCTATTAATGCCAAGAGTATTTAGACCGTTTCCTTATAATCAGGTGGCTGAGAAATTAAAAAATGTAAAAGCTGTAGCGGCACTTGACAGAAGTGCTCCAATGGGAGCTATGGGAGCTTTATATAATGAAGTATCAGGAGCTCTAGCGGCAAACGGACAAAGTGCCATTATGACTAATTATATTTACGGTCTTGGTGGAAGAGATACTACTGTTGAACATATTTTGGAAGTGATTAAAGAAACTGATAAAAACGCAAAAGCTGGAAAAAGAGTTAC
>JAMOSR010000060.1 GCA_027062985.1 Nautiliaceae bacterium | reverse complement strand
CTCTATTTCCGTTTTCATCGATAATGTACTGACTTCCTATGAAATTTTGAAAATAACTGCTTCCGATTTTTGCCGTATTTTCCCATAAAGCTTTGGCGGCTTCGCTGTCCCAGTCAAAATCTTCTGTAATATTAACAGTCGGAATAGGAAACGTAAAAGGCTGTCCTATCGCATCCCCTTCAGTCATTACCTGATAATACGCTTTGATAATTTCTTGCATTTCAGGCTCGAAATCTTTATATGTGGCATCGGTTAGTTTTTTGATTTTCGGGTTTCTTTTTTTAAGTTTTGCTAAAAGCTCTTCATCCTCAACACCCTCAAAAAGATGTCTGTTATTGCGGGTTGGAATTTGGTCTTTCAAATCATCAGGAACCTTAAAATCAAGGGTAATATTCGTAAAAGGACTCTGCCCCCAGCGAGCCGGTACGTTTAGGTTATATACAAAACTTTCAATCGCTTCTTTTATTTCTTTAAACGAGAGTTTGTCTTTAAAGACATAAGGAGCGAGGTATGTATCAAAACTGCTAAACGCCTGAGCCCCGGCCCATTCGCTCTGAAGTATCCCTAAAAAATTCGCCATTTGTCCAAGTGCGCTTCTAAAATGACTTGGAGCTTTTGATTCGACTCTTCCCCTAACCCCGTTAAATCCTTCATTTAAAAGATTTCTTAAGCTCCACCCGGCACAATAAGGCGCAAGACAATCTAAATCATGAATATGATAATCCCCGTCTCTATGAGCCCTTCCTTCTTCTACTGAATATATTTTATCAAGCCAGTAATTTGCTATAACTTTTCCGGCCGTATTGTTAATAAGCCCCGCGTGGGAATATCCCGTATTGGAATTTGCGTTAATTCTCCAGTCCGCTTTATTGATATATTCTTCTATTGTCGTATTACAGTTAATATAAGTGGCTTCCCTGTCTAGTAGATTTTCGCGCTGCAATTTATGAAGGTGTCTGTAAAGCATAAAGTTTTTTAAAACGTCAAAATAACCGTGTTTATATAGAGATTTTTCTATCAAATCCTGTATATATTCAACCTCAGGAGTCTCTATTTTTTGAATTTGTTTAATCACCTCTTCAAATACGTTTATGTCATAACTGACACCCGTAGCATCAAATGCTTTTTTAATAGCGTCTTCAATCTTATAAGGGAAATAGTTTTGATAAGTCCCGTCTCTTTTAATTACTTTTTTCATATGAGCTCCTGAAACAAATTTTAAAAATTATACTCCCATAAGCTTATTAAAACCTTAAAAATTACCGAGATTTAGGGACTCTTTTTATCTTAAATAAAGCAAAAAGTACCGTAAAAACGAAGAAAAAAAGAAGAAAGAATTTACAAAAATCTTACACTACTTTATATCTGAATTTTTTACCTGCCCACATAGGTTTTACTTCTCCTACGATGTAAGGAGCCGTCCACTCTTCTTCAATCAGCTCAATTTTTCTCTCAGGTACTTCAATATTGAAGTTTTCTCTTGCATTATCGCTTATAAACTTTTGAAATGTTTCTATATCACCTTCAAAAAATTCAGCAAGCGCCGGTAAAATTACGGGAGCACTAAACACTCCGGCGGCACCTTTTAACTTGTTTTTTATCGTATGTGGAGCGCTGTCACTTCCGAACATAACTTTTTTATGCCCCGATTTTACGAATTTTTGTATAGCATCTCTGTCTTTTGGAGTTTTAATAACGGGTTTACAAAAATTATGAGGATTTAAAGCTCCTCCTATTAAATCATCAAGAGTTAATAAAAGATGATGAAGAGTTACGGTTGCGTAAAGATTTTCATATTCATCCAAAAGTCCTAATAAATCGGCCGTTCCTACATGCTCCATAATAATTTTCAGTTTTGGAAAGTCACGGGCTAATTTTTCATAAACTACTGCAAACTC
>JAMOSR010000059.1 GCA_027062985.1 Nautiliaceae bacterium | reverse complement strand
AAAAAATTCGATTTTTCTGCTCTATTTAAATATGTAGAAGGTCTAAATACAAAACAAAAAGAAAACGAACCATTTGATAAAAACGAATTTGAAAAAGAGCTATTAAAACAGGTAATGGAAACAATCAAAAATCCAAACCACAAATCTGTAGTAAAAGCAAAAATTACAAACTTAAATAGAAGCTTTGGAGCTTTAACAAGTGGAGTTATTGCAAAATACTATGGAGATAAAGGACTTCCAGAAGATAGTATAGTTTATAAACTTGAAGGAGTTGCAGGACAGAGTTTTGGAGTATTCTTAAGTAAAGGAATGACTCTTGAACTTAAAGGCGTAGCAAACGATTATGTTGGAAAAGGTATGGCTGGTGGAAAAATTATTATAACTCCTAAAAAAGAAGGGGCTGCTGCTGGTAATACGTGTTTATATGGGGCAACCGGCGGTAAGCTTTTTGTAGCAGGGGTTGTTGGTGAGAGGTTTGGTGTTAGAAACTCCGGAGCCGTTGCCGTAATTGAAGGATGTGGTGACCATCCGTGTGAGTATATGACAGGTGGTGAAGTAATTATACTTGGTAAAACAGGTATAAACTTTGGTGCCGGAATGACTGGTGGAGTTGCTTTTGTATATGATAAAGAACACGAATTTGTAGATAAAATAAACCCAGAACTTATCGAAATTAGAAGAATTGATATTGATGAGAATGAAAAACCAAAACTTTACCTTAAAAAAAGGCTAATTGAATACTACAACGCAACAGGAAGCAAAAAGGCTAAATTTATTTTAGATAACTTTAGAAGCGAAGTTAGACACTTTTGGCTTGTAACACCAAAAGACAACCGCCCACCACTTGATCCAAACGATATGGATTAAGAAGAGATGAATTTCTCTTCTTTCAATAAGGAATAAAATGACTTATTCTCTTTTTCAACTTGCAAAGCCTTTTGTAAAATGGGTTGGAGGAAAAAGACAACTTATTCCAGAGCTTTTAAAATATATTCCAAGAAACTTTAATAATTACTTTGAGCCTTTTGTAGGTGGTGGAGCTTTATTCTTTGAGCTTTACAATTTAGGAATTTTAAAAAATAAAAAAGTTTTTTTGTTTGATATAAATGAAGAACTCATAAGCGCTTATAAAATAATAAGAGACTACCCAAATGAGTTAATAGAAAAATTAAAAGAATTCAAATCTAAGCATAATAAAGAGTTTTATTATCAAATTAGGGAACTTGATAGAACCGATAATTATAAAAAATTGAATAATATTATAAAAGCTGCTAGATTTATATATTTAAATAAAACGTGCTTTAATGGTCTTTATAGAGTAAATAAAAAAGGTTATTTTAATGTTCCTATGGGTGAATATAAAAATCCTAAAATTCTTGATGAAAATAATATTTTACTAGTATCAGAAGCCTTACAAAACACAATAATAAAACACTGTGATTATAAAAAAGTTTTAGAATATGCACAAAAAGAAGATTTTATTTATTTTGACCCTCCATACTATCCTTTAAATGAAACTTCAAATTTCACTTCATATACTCAAGAAAAATTTTTGGAAAAAGAACAGATAGAGCTTTTTGAAACTTTTAATATTCTTTCACAAAAAGGATGTTTTGTATTAGAAAGTAACTCCGATACTAAATTTATCAAAAATCTTTATAATAAATTTAGAATTGAAAAAGTATTTGCTAATAGATCTATTAACTCAAAAGCTAATAACAGAGGGAAAATAACAGAAGTTTTAATAAGGAATTATGAATGATAAAAAGAGGAATTGGAGGATATAATACAAAAACAGGTCTTTATTTTGAGGGAAAGACTGATTTGATAACTTTTATTAAAAATTTACCTGGATATGAAGTAAAAGAAACTCAATATACTAAAAATAAAAAAAATAAATGG
>JAMOSR010000058.1 GCA_027062985.1 Nautiliaceae bacterium | reverse complement strand
ATTAAAAGAAGCCGGGATTCCAACGGCAGTCCATTATCCGATGCCGCTTCATCTGCAGGAATGTTTTAGTTATCTTGGATATAAAGAAGGAGATTTTCCTGTGGCTGAGAAGGTAAGTAAAGAGATTTTATCGTTACCGATGAATCCGTATCTCAGTGATGATGAGATTGAGTATATTAGTGATAATATAAGGTAGTTAATGATAGATTATAAAAATTTAAAACTGTTTGTAATCTCTAGACAAATATGAAGGTTTACAGTGGATATAATACAAAACAAAGAATTTCAAACTTTTATAAAAGAGCTTAAACAAAAAATTTATAGTACAAAAAATAAAGCAGTGCTTTCTGCTAACAGGTTTATGATTGAGCTTTATTTTGATATCGGTAAAGAGATAGTAAACAGACAGGAAAAATACGGCTGGGGTAAAAGTGTGGTTGAAGAGATGTCAAAAGAGTTAAAAAAAGAATTTGGAGAAAAGAGCGGTTATTCCGCTTCTAATTTATGGAGAATGAGAAATTTTTATTTAGCTTATAGAGATTATCCAAATCTCGCACAGCTTGTGCGAGAAATATCGTGGAGTCAAAATATACTTATTTTTGAAAAATGTAAAGATATAAAAGAAAGAGAATATTACATCAAAAAAACTATAGAGTTTGGATGGAACAGAAATATACTCTTGCATCATATAAAAACAGATTTATACCATAGAGATAACAAAAATAAAAAAACTACAAATTTTAGTATAACTTTATCAAATGAACTTTCAGAACTTGCAACAGATATTATAAAAAGCGAATATAATTTAGAGTTTTTAGGAATTAATCAAGATTTTAAAGAAAGGGAGTTAGAAAAATCTATTTTAGATAATCTTCAAAAATTTTTACTTGAACTTGGAGTTGGATTCAGTTTTGTTGGTAGTCAATATAAATTAAGCGTAGGAGAAAATGAATATTTTGTAGATTTGCTGTTTTTTCACAGAAAGTTAAATTCCCTTGTAGCAATTGAGCTTAAGATTGGAAAATTTAAACCTGAATATGCAGGAAAAATGAATTTTTATCTTAATATTTTAAATGATAAGGTTAAAATGCCGCATGAAAATCCGGCTATCGGTATAATACTTTGTACTGATAAGGATAATATAGAAGTTGAATATGCACTGCAAAATTTAAATCAGCCGATGGGGGTTTCAACATATATCATAAACCAACAGCTTCCGAAAGATTATGAAAAATACTTGCCGACAAAAGATGAATTTAAGAAATTTATAGAAAAATATAAGGATAAAAACTGATGAAAATTTTAGAGCTTTTAGAGCAAAACATCAGGATAGTAAGTGAAGTGATAAGAAAGGATATGCAAACTAAATTAAAAAACCACAATCCCAACGGCAGTCCATTATCCGATGCCGCTTCATTTACAAGAATGTTTTAGTTATCTCGGATGTAAAAAAGGGGATTTTCCTGTGGCTGAGAAGGTAAGTAAAGAGATTTTATCGTTACCAATGAATCCGTATCTCAGTGATGAAGAGATTGAGTATATATGTGAGGTGTTAAATGGATAAAGAAATTTTAAAATTAATAGGAAGAGATTCGGAATTATTTGAGGATGATATAAAAAAACATGAAAAAGAATTAAAAAATATTATTTCAAACTCTTCTTTTTTAGTTATCGGAGGAGCCGGAAGTATTGGAAGTGCCACCGTTAAGGAAATTTTTAAAAGAAATCCGAAAAAACTTCATGTAGTTGACATAAGCGAAAATAATTTAGCCGAACTTGTTAGGGATATTAGAAGTTCTCTTGGATATATTGACGGAGAGTTTAAGACGTTTGCTATTGATGCCGGAAGTTTTGAATACGATGCCTTTATAAAACATGACGGGCAATATGATTATGTATTAAATTTCA
>JAMOSR010000057.1 GCA_027062985.1 Nautiliaceae bacterium | reverse complement strand
TGTTAACTAAACTCTATTCCTCTTGAAGAAGATATTTAGAAGTTAAATTTTGAGAAAATCGCTTACTAAGGGACACCCAAGGGGACACCTCATCAATTTTTAAGCTATCAAAACATCGATTTTATGGGAGTTTTAATGGTAGTGAGGGGGAGACTTGAACTCCCGACCTCCGGCTTATGAGACCGGCGCTCTAGCCAGCTGAGCTACCCCACCGTCTGCGGATTGAAATGATAATAAAAAATTAAAAATATGTCAAGAATATGTATGTTACTTTTTGAAACAATTTTATAAAAAGCTTGGTTTGTTTGATTTAAAGAAAAAAATAATGATATAATTGATAAATTAAATAATATTAAAGGAGTTGATAATGAAGTTTTTAAAAGGTATGGTAAGTGTAGTTTTAGCGGTAAGTTTTTCAATGGCGGCAGATTATGTGATAAAGTTTTCTCATGTTGTTTCTCCTAATACTCCAAAAGGAAAGGCAGCGGATTATTTTGCAAAAAGGGTTGAAGAACTTTCTCATGGAAAAATAAAAGTTGAGGTTTATCCAAACGCACAGCTTGGAAAAGATAAGGTGATTTTAAGAAAAATGAAGTTTAACGCCGTACAAATGGCGGCTCCTAGTTTTTCGAAGTTTACCGGACTGGTTCCTCAACTCGGGCTTTTTGATTTACCTTTTTTGTTTAAAGACGAAAATCATCTTCATAAAGTTTTAGATGGGGAGGTTGGTCAAAAACTTCTGGATATGGTAACAAAAAAAGGATATGTCGCCCTTGCTTATTGGGATAACGGGTTTAAACAACTTACTGATAGCAAAAGACCTTTAATAAAACCTGAAGATTGTAGAGGTCTTAAATTTAGGGTAATGAGTTCGAAGGTTTTAATTGAGCAGTTTAAAGCTTTAGATGCGATTCCCGTTGTTTTGCCGTTTAGCGAAGTTTATTCAGCTCTCCAACAAGGTGTTGTTGACGGTCAGGAAAATACAATTTCAAATATCTATACTAAAAAATTTTATGAAGTACAAAAATATATGACTATGACAAATCATGGATATCTTGGTTACATGGTTGTTATGAGTAAAAAATTCTGGAATAGATTACCTCAGGATATGAAAAATGTTGTATTAAAGGCTATAAAAGAAGCAACAGAAAAAGAGAGAATTTGGGCAAAGGAACTTAATGAAAATCAACTCAATAAAATTAAAGAATATGCTAAAAGAACGGGTAAACTTGAGATTGATTATTTAACTCCTGAACAAAGACTTTTATGGGAGAAAAAATTAAGAACAATTTATCCTAAATTTTACGGTACTATAGGAAAGGATTTAATTAAAGCGGCAATTAAGGCGGGTGAGTGAAAGTAATAGAACAAATTTTAATTGCCGTTAGCGTATTTTTTACATCTTTTGGAATAGCCGCGGGGGTTTTACTGGCTTTTATAAACGTAGTTGCCCGATTTGTTTTTAATCAGGGGATAGACTGGGCTTTTGAGCTTACTTCTTATTTTTTTATCTGGTCGGCGTTTTTTGGAGCGGCTTATCTATTTAGAGTTGGAGGGCATATTAAAGTTACCGTTTTATTAGATTTGCTTCCTCCTTTTTTATCGAAAGCTGTGATTTTAATTGCTGATTTATTAATTTTGTTTTATCTTTTATTGGTAGCTTATTATGGTTACATTTTTATTTTTGACCCCGATTTGGGACTTAAGGCAAGCGGGGAGGTTAGTGTGGATTTGAATATTCCTATGTGGTATGTATATACCGTAGTGCCGGTAAGTATGGTGGTAGCCGCAGTTTTAACGTTTTTTAGATTAATCGAGGATATTAAAACTCCCGCAGACAAAATAGCGAAAAAAAGTGAAAGCGATATGATAATAGAAGAAGTGAAAGAAAATTTAGGAGAATTTAAGTGATAGTAGCGACTCTTTTTGGGCTTTTTTTTCTTTTTTTACTTTTAAGCGTGCCGGTTGCGGTTTCTCTTGGGCTTTCTACAATGATAACGGCTTATGTTTTTGAGGGTCCGGATTTACTTATAGATTTGGCAAGTAATCTGTTTTCTCAGCTTGATAAATATGCACTTATGGCAATTCCTATGTTTATTTTAGCGGGGAATATTTTAAGCCGGGGAGGCAGTGCAAAAAGGATTATAGAATTTGCAAGAGCGTTTGTCGGACATCTTCCGGGAGGTTTGCCTATAGCGGCTATTTTTGCAAGTATTATATTTGCGGCGGTTTCAGGGAGCTCTCCTGCTACGGTTGCTGCTATAGGGTCTATAATGTTTGGTGCAATTATGGCTGCCGGGTATCCTAAAACTTATGCTATCGGGACTATTACAACAGCCGGAAGCCTTGGTATTTTAATACCTCCTAGTATTGTTATGATTATTTACGGAGTTACGGCCGAACAAAGTATAGGTAAGCTTTTTATGGCCGGAATTGTTCCGGGACTTTTAATAGGGTTTATGCTTATAGCCGTTACATATATAGGAGCTAAAAAACTTGGTTTTAAAAAAACAAAACCTGCTTCTTGGGAAGAAAGATGGAAAAAGTTTAAGGAGTCTTTTTGGGCTCTGATGACTATCGTAATAATTATAGGAGGAATTTACGGAGGTATTTTTACTCCTACCGAAGCTGCGGCGGTAAGTGCCGTATGGGCCTTGTTTGTGTCTTTGGTTATTTATAAAGATATAAAACTTAAAAATCTTGGAGATGTTTTTTTTGAGAGTGCAAAAACCAGTGCTATGATTTTGTTTATTATTGCAAACGCATCCATGTTTGCGTATTTTCTAACTCTTGAAAATGTACCTCAGATGTTGACCGACTTTGTTGTTGGTATGCATTTGAATAAAGTAATGTTTTTAGTGGCGGTTAATGTTATTTTGTTGATTGCAGGTAATTTTATGGAACCAAGCTCCATTATAATGATTATGGTGCCGCTTTTACTCCCTGTAGCTACAATGTTAGGAATTGACCCTATTCATTTTGGAGTGATTATTACGATAAATATGGAGCTTGGAATGTTAACCCCGCCTGTTGGACTTAATCTTTTTGTGGCTAGCGGTATAACGGGCGAGCCTATAAAAGAAGTGGTCAAATCCGTATTGCCATGGTTTTTTGTCTTGTTGGTAGGGTTATTGTTAATTACTTATATTCCTGAAATTTCATTATGGCTGCCAAATACTATGATGAAATAATCTTCATAAAGATTTAGTTATATGCGCTAAAAAAACTTAAAAAAAACTATAAATTTTCTTGACTTTCTTCTTCTTTTATTATATAATTTCGCCAGTTAAATTAACTTTATAAAAAGGAGGCGGAAATGTTTAGACCGATAGGACTAAGAGTTTTAGTTGAAAGAGTAGAAGAAGAAGCAAAAACAGCAAGCGGAATTATTATTCCGGACAATGCAAAAGAAAAACCTCTTGAAGGAAAAGTCGTGGCTATTTCAAAAGAGGTTGAAGAAGATGAAAATCTTCCGATTAACGAAGGTGATACTGTAGTCTTTGCTAAATATGCGGGAACTGATATTACAATAGACGGAAAAGAATATTTAGTATTAAATACTGACGATATTCTTGGAAAAATTGAAAAATAATTAAAGGAGGGGAGATATGGCAAAAGAAATCGTATACAGCGACGTTGCAAGAAATGAATTACTTGCCGGTGTTGAAAAACTGGCTGATGCAGTTAGAGTTACAATGGGTCCTAAAGGTAGAAACGTTTTACTTCAAAGAAGTTTCGGGGCACCTCACATTACAAAAGACGGTGTTTCAGTAGCAAAAGAAATCGAGCTTAAACATCCTGTAGAAAACATGGGTGCTCAGCTTGTTAAAGAAGTTGCGAGCAAAACAGCTGATGAGGCAGGGGATGGTACAACAACAGCAACTGTTTTAGCTCATGCAATTTTTAAAGAAGGTCTAAAATACATTACTGCCGGAGCAAATCCGATTGCTGTAAAAAGAGGTATGGATAAAGCTGCTCAGGCTATTATTGAAGAACTTAAAAAAATGAGCAAGCCTGTTGAAAACAAAGAACAAATCGAGCAAGTTGCGACAATTTCTGCAAACAACGATAAAAATATCGGTAAATTAATCGCAGAAGCGATGGATAAAGTCGGAAAAGACGGTGTTATTACTGTTGAAGAAGGTAAATCGCTTCAAGACGAATTAGAAGTGGTTGAAGGTATGCAGTTTGATAGAGGATATTTATCACCATATTTCGTAACAGACCCTGAGAGAATGGTTGCTGAATACAATGACGCATACATTTTACTATACGACAAAAAAATCAGCAATATGAAAGATTTATTACCATTACTTGAACAAATGGTGCAAGCTGGAAACAAACCGTTATTAATCATTGCCGAAGACGTTGACGGTGAAGCATTAGCTACTTTAGTTGTAAACAAATTAAGAGGAGTATTAAACGTAGTAGCTGTTAAAGCACCTGGATTTGGTGACAGAAGAAAAGCAATGCTTCAAGATATCGCAATCTTAACAGGCGGACAAGTAATTTCTGAAGAGCTTGGTAGAACGCTTGAAAGCGCAACACTTCAAGACCTTGGACAGGCTGGAAGAATCGTAGTGGATAAAGAAAACACTACAATCGTAGACGGAAAAGGTGATAAAGCGGCTATTGAAGCTAGAATTAAACAAATCAAAAAAGAAATTGAAGAAACAACAAGCGATTACGACAAAGAAAAATTACAAGAAAGACTTGCTAAACTTAGCGGTGGTGTAGCTGTAATTAAAGTAGGAGCGGCAACTGAAACTGAAATGAAAGAGAAAAAAGACAGAGTTGATGACGCACTGAGCGCTACAAAAGCTGCTGTTGAAGAAGGTATTGTTATCGGTGGTGGTGCGGCTATTCTTAAAGCTGCTAAAAAAACTGAAGTTGAATCAGTAGACCCAGATGAGCAAATCGGAATTGACATTATCAAAAGAGCGGTAAAAGCTCCGATTAAACAAATTGCCGAAAATGCCGGATACGAACCTGGAGTTGTGGCGTTAACAGTTGAAGAAGCTGATGAAAATGTTGGATTTAACGCAGCGACTGGTGAGTATGTAGATATGTTTGAAGCCGGAATTATCGACCCTACAAAAGTTGAAAGAATTGCTCTTCAAAACGCGACTAGCGTAAGCGGGCTTCTATTAACAACAGAAGCTGCTGTAACAGAAGAGCCAAAAGAAGAAAAAGCTCCAGCAGCCCCTGATATGGGAATGGGAGGCATGGGAGGTATGGGAATGATGTAATTCCCCCTCTCTTTTTCTTTTTTATCTTAAACTTCTCTCTGACACTTATTTTTTCTGCTTCAAATGTTCTTCTTTTTGATATAATTTGTAAAAAAGGTTTTTTTGTGCGTTTTTATGATTTTGTCGTAGTGGGAGGAGGAATAGCGGGTCTTCTTAGTGCATGGTTTTTAAGAGATTTTAATACTTTGTTGATTGATAAAAAAGAGCCTTTAAGCGGGGCTAGCGGGGCTGCAGGGGCTTTTTTGTTTCCAAAAGTAGGGTTTGATTCTCTTTATACGAGATTTATTAACGAAGGAATACTCAAATCGGTCGAATTTTATAAAAATCTGGGGGTTCGGACTAATACAAAAGGAGTTTTAATACTTCCAAGAGACGAAAAAGATATAGAAAAGTTTAAATTATATGAAAAAGATATAAAACTTCCTTTTAAAAAAATGGATGGAGGATTTTTTTTTGAAGTAGGAAGCGTCGTAAATCCTGATGATGTAAAAAAAGTTATAAAAGTAAATTTTTTACAAAAATATGTAAAAAAAATAGTAAGAAAAGATAATTTTTGGATTATAGATAACGAAATAAAAGCCAAAAACATTATTCTTGCCACAGGTTATGAATCGGTTTTTGATATTCCTTATATTAATATAAGACCGATATGGGGGGAAAGAATAGAAGGAAAAGCCGATAATATAACTTCTCTTCCTTATCATTTCCATAAAAACTGTTCGGTTGGCGAAATTGACGGAATAGTTAAAATAGGAGCTACTCATAAAAGAAACTGTGAATGGTGTAAAGAAAATTTTGAAGAGGCTTATGAGCTTATTTCAAAAGCTAATGAGATTATTGATATTAAAAATTTCGTAATTTTTGATATTAAGGGCGGGTTTAGGGCTGCTAGTGTTGATTATTTTCCTGTGGTTGGTAAAATTATAGATACCGATTTTACTTTATTAAGCGACAGACATATAGTAAAAGGCGATATGCCAAAAGAAATATTTTTTATTGAAGGTCTTTATATAATAAACGGAATGGGGGGAAGAGGCTTTTCAAACGCTTATATGTGTGCTAAAGCGTTAAGAGATTATATTATAGAAGGTAAAAGCCTGGAATTTTTGGATACTGAGAGATTGTTTATTAAATGGGCGAGGAAAAAAGGGGAAGAATATTTAAGGAGACTAAATGTTAAAAGTAGATAAGGTTACAAAACAGTTTGGAGGGGTTATTGCTATTAAAGATGTGAGCTTTGAGGTAAAACCTCTTGAAATTTTTGCTTTAGTGGGACCTAACGGAGCGGGGAAAACGACGCTTTTTAATATTATTACGGGGGTTTTAAAACCTACTAGCGGTCATATTTATTTCAAAGAAGAGGAGATAACGGGGCTTTCTCCCGTAAAGATAGTTCAAAAAGGAATTGCCAGGACGTTTCAGAATATCAGGCTTTTTAAAAGTATGACGGTACTTGAAAATGTTCTTATAGGCTTTGAAAATCATTATGAATATAATTTTTTTGAGGCGGTTTTCAGATTTCCTAGATTTTTTAAAGAAGAAAAAATTTATAAAGAGAAAGCCATGGAAATTTTGGAGTTTTTAAAAATAGATAAGTTTGCAAATTATGAAGCCACTTCTTTAAGTTACGGAAATCAAAGAAAAGTAGAAATTGCTAGGGCCTTGGCAACCGAGCCGGACTTGCTTCTTTTAGACGAACCGGCTGCGGGAATGAATCCGAAAGAAACCGATGAGCTTGCCGATACAGTTTTTAAGCTAAGAAGCGAAAAAGAAAAAACAATTCTTTTTATAGAGCATGATATGAAGTTTGTTCAAAAAATAGCGGACAGGGTTATGGTGCTTGATTATGGAAAAACGATTTTTGAAGGAAAACCGGCGGATATGATGAAAGATGAAACGGTTATAAAAGCCTATTTAGGAGATATCGATGTTGAGGGTTAATGATTTAAAGGTAAAATACGGGGTTATAGAAGCTGTAAGGGGTATTGATTTTGAAGTTAAAGCCGGAGAAATAGTTACTATTATCGGTGCAAACGGAGCGGGAAAAACATCAACTCTTAACGCTATATTCAATCTTGTAAAAAAAGAGGGTAGAGTTCATTTTGCAGAAGCGGATATTTCAAAAGTGCCTACTCATTTAATCGTAAAAAGAGGAATGGCTTTGGTACCTGAGGGCAGAAAAATATTTATAAACCTGACAGTTGAGGAAAATCTTAGAATAGGTGCTTATTTAAATGATGAAAACTATGAAAAATTAAAAGAACAGATGTTTGAGATGTTTCCTAGATTAAAAGAGAAAAGAAATAATTTTGGAGGCAGTTTAAGCGGAGGAGAACAGCAGATGCTGGCTATTGCAAGGGCTTTAATGAGTGAGCCTAAAATGCTTGTTCTTGATGAGCCTTCATTAGGACTTGCTCCTAAAATAGTAAAAGAGGTTTTTGAAATTTTAATAAAACTTAATAAAGAGGATGATGTTACGATATTATTGGTAGAACAAAACGCGGGAGCCGCTTTAAGAATAGCCAATAGGGGTTATGTTATGGAAAACGGAAAAATCGTATTGGAGGATAAAGCTGATAACTTATTAAAAAGCGAGGAAATAAAGAAAAAATATCTTGGAGGATAATAAAGGGATGTAAAAGGGGATTTTATGGAAAATAATGTTAAAGGCA
>JAMOSR010000056.1 GCA_027062985.1 Nautiliaceae bacterium | reverse complement strand
CAGTTAGATGTTGCAGGAGAAGCTGCTACAAAAACAAGCACATATGACGGCAATAAAATTCCAAGGTATTTTAAAATTAACGTAGCCCTTCTTAGCAGATGGGGAGGGTAACTCCCTAATCTTAAATATTTTATAAATAAATTTTTTCTCCCATCTCCACTATATGTGCTTTTTTGTTAAGAAAATTTTTTATGACAGATTTAAAAACGAGTTGCTTATCATATTCTCCGTGAATTAAAAATATTCTATTAAGCCTGTCAAATTCGCTCATCCATTCAAGAAGTTCTCTTTGGTCTGCATGAGCGGAAAAGCCGTTAATTGTATATATTTTAGCTCTTACGATAATTTCTTCATGAAAAATTTTTATAAATTTAGCCCCCTCAATTATTTCTCTTCCGAGTGTTCCTTTTGCCTGATATCCTACAAAAAGAATAGAATTTTTAGGATTCCATATTCTGTGTTTAAGATGATGAAGGATTCTGCCTCCCGTGCACATTCCGCTTCCGGCTATTATTACGGCATTTCTGTGAATGTCATTTATTTTTTTAGATTCTTCGACGTCTTTTATTAGTTTTAACTGTGGAAATTCAAAAGGATGTTTTTTGAATTTTTGGCATTTTTTACTTAAAAGTTTATACCATTTTTTATAAATTGCCGTTACTTTATTTGCCATTGGAGAATCAAGAAATACTTTTGCTTCTTTTGGGAGTGATTTTTCTTCACTCATCTCTTTAAGCAGACATAACAGCTGCTGTGCCCTTTCTATGGCAAAAGTAGGAATTATTACATTACCTCCGCTAAGGAGTGTTTCAATTATCGCTTTTTTAAATTCAAGCTTGCTTTCTTCAAAACTTTTATGGTTTCTGTCTCCATAAGTGGATTCTATAAAAAGCGCGTCGGCAACGGCAGGTTTTTTAGGAGGCGGTAAAATTTCATTGTCTTTATTGCCTAAATCTCCGCTGAATACCACATGTTTTTTTATTCCGAAATTTTCAAATTCAATTTCTACAAATGCGCTTCCTAAAATATGTCCCGCATCTTTAAAGACGGCTCTAATGTCTTTTGTTATGTTTACTTTTTTATTGTATTCTATTTCAATTTTTTTCATTTTTTTAAATATCTTTTTGACATCATCGCGTGTATAAAGAGGTTTTGTAACAAATTTTTCTTTTCCTCTTCTTTGGGCTTTTTTATATCTTGTCTGATAATCTTCTTCTTGAAGTTTTGCACTGTCCATTAAGACAACCTTAGCTATGTCAAAGGTTGCCGGGTGAGCAAAAACTTTTCCTTTAAATCCGTATTTATACAAAAGGGGAATTCTTCCTACATGGTCTAAATGACCGTGTGTTAAGATAAGTGCTTCAATTTCTTTTGGGTTAAATCCTAAAGGTTCGTAGTTTAAATGTTCATTTACCCCCTGAAACATACCGCAGTCTATTAAAATTTTGCTTTTTGTGCTGTCAAGCAGGTGGGCTGAGCCTGTTACTATTTTTGCAGCCCCGAAACTTTGTTCGTATGCCTGATTATTTATTTTCATCTTTACTCTCCATTTCAGCTATGTCTTTAATGATTTTTAAAACACTGTCAGGATTTAAACTCATACTTTCAATTCCTATTTTTACTAGAAACTCTGCAAAATCCGGATAATCGCTTGGAGCCTGTCCGCAAAGACCGTTGTATTTGTTGTGTCTTTTTGCCCCTTCTACAGCCATTTTTACCATTCTTTTAACCGCTTCGTCCCTCTCGTCATAATCAAACGCAACTATTTGAGAATCTCTGTCAACTCCGAGAGTCAATTGAGTTAAATCGTTTGTACCGATGCTTATTCCGTCATAAATTTCTAAAAACTCATCAATTAAAATGACATTGCTTGGAATTTCACACATCATATAAACTTCAACATCACCAAGCCCGTTTTGTTTTAACG
>JAMOSR010000055.1 GCA_027062985.1 Nautiliaceae bacterium | reverse complement strand
CTTCTAAGTAGTCCCTGTATTTCTTTTCTATTTCTTCGTCTTTTTCTATAATGTTTTTATTGTTGTTTATTACGGCTTCTTCAAGCACTTTTATTCTGTCCATTAAATATTCAAAAAGCTCTTTTTCTATATCGGGCAGTTTATCATGTCCTAAAGGTGAGTAATCCTTTCTTTTGATTACTTTACCGGGTATTCCCACAACCGTCGAATAAGGCGGCACGTCTTTAACGACGACAGAATTTGCACCTATTTTGCTGCCTTTTCCAATAGTTATATTTCCTAAAATCTTAGCTCCCGCTCCTATAATAACGTCGTCTTCAACAGTAGGGTGACGTTTGCCCGGATTTAAACTGACCCCTCCAAGCGTTACGCCCTGATATATTGTTACGTTGTTTCCTATAACAGCAGTTTCTCCTATTACGACTCCTATTCCATGGTCTATAAATACGTTTTCTCCTATGGTGGCACCGGGGTGTATGTCCATATTCGTAATAAACTGGTTTATCGCCATTAAAAACCTAGCAGTGCGTTTAAATCCTTTTTTGTAAATAGCGTTTGAAATTCTGTAACATACAAGCGCCCATACTCCCGGATACGCATATAAAAGCTCGATATTGTTTTTAAAAGCCGGGTCTCTGTTTTTAACGGCTTTAAAATCCCCTATAAGTTTATTTAATAATTTCACTTATCGCCTTTTTGATTCTGAAATTAACAGCTTCTTCGCTTAAATCGGCAGGTATCAGCTGATATGGTATTTCTAAGCGGTTGCATGTGTCTATTATATTCTGCTGAATATTTAATAAATACTCTATTCCTCTTTTTTCTATATTGTCATGTTCTTTTTGGGATAATCTTTTTTTCAGGGTTTCTTTATTGAGTGTGAGAATAAATACGAAATTTGGAAAGATTCCCTCCGTTGCGAATCTGTTTAGGTTTACAAGCATATCAAAATCAAAAAACTCCAAAGCGTAGGCTATCCCGCTTATAACGCTTCTGTCGCTTATTATCAGTTTGTATAAATTGGGTTTTATAACCTTTTCCACCGTTTCCGCCCTGTCGGCCAAAAATAAAAAAAGTTCTGCTTTTTTTGTTATTTCATCTTGAAAAATTATTTTTCTTAGTTTCTGGCCTAGGGGTGTAAATCCTGGTTCTTTTATAAAAACCGCCTTGGGAAACTCTTTTTTAAGAAGTTCTATTTGGGTTGATTTTCCTGCCGTATCTATTCCTTCTATGGCTATATACATTTTAAATCCTTTAGTATTTCTTTAGGTACGAGATGGGATACGTCCCCTTTATATTTTAAAATGCTTCTGACTACGCTTGAGGAGATAAAGGCGTTATCGAGATTTGGCATAAGATAGATGGTGTCGATTTCATTATCTAGGGATTTGTTGGCATATCCCATTTGAAGTTCGTACTCAAAATCGCTCACAGCCCTGAGACCTCTTATAATGATTTTGGCTTTTTCTTTTTGTGCAAATTTTACTAAAAGAGAATTAAAACTTTTTACTTCTACTTTTTGAAACGTAGATGTGGCTTTTTTCATCATCTCAACTCTTTTTTTAAGGGAAAACATAGTGTTTTTGTCTTTATTATCAGCTACGGCTATAATAATTTTATCAAATATTTTACACGCTCTTTTTATAATATCCAAATGTCCGTTGGTAACCGGGTCAAACGTTCCTGGATATATCGCTTTTGTATACATTATTTCCACCTTTTAGCATATTTTTATTGCTTGATTTGTATAAGCTTTTAATTGTAAATTTTTTTCTTTTAATAATAGTTTATTTATCAGTTCGCCATCTCTTTTTTCTTTCTTTTTATAAATTAAATATTTCGGTGCTTTGATGTTATTTTTGCTTAATATTTTTTCGCAATTTTTTATTTGATTTAATTTGTCTTTAAATTCTTTTAATGTTAATGTTCCGCATAATATTTCAATAATAATAAATTTATTATTTTCACATTTTATAATGCAATCACACATTTTTACGTTAAATTTTTTTTCAGGGTTATAAATAATTCCTATATTTTTTTTATCAATTTTACATTCGTGTTCTTTGCACTCTTTTTTGGTAGGGATATTATCCATTTTCTATCCATTCGTTTAATTTAATTGCATTTTCTGTAAGTTCGTCTAACACTTCATCAATATTTTCATTACTGATACCATATTCGTCAATATCCAATTTTTTAACTTGCACTTTATTTTTATCCTCTTTAAATAAATACGCAGAAATTTCACTTGGATTAAGACAAAAATCTTTGGATAAATTGTTTTGTTTGAAATATTTTTGTTGTTTGTCATTTTTTATGAAATTTAATTTTATTAGATTGTTTAATTCGTTTATTATATAATCACTATGAGTGGTTATTAAAACTTTTATTCCGTAATTTACCATTAAAGCTATAAATCTTGCTATATGAATTTGTGCTTTTGGGTGTAGGTGGGCTTCTGGTTCTTCAATAATTAATAGTTTATCTTTTAGTGTTACAAAATGTTTTAAAAACACAATAATAGGGAGTAACTCAACAGTGGCTGAGGAGGTTATGTGCAGTTCTAAATTTTTATTGTTTGTATTAAGATAATATTTTGTGTAGTTATGCTCTTTTTTTTCTTTTATTACTCCATGTATTATGTTATTTTCAATATATTCAATTAATTTAGTTATATTTGGGTCATTATTATTTTTATGTATTAAACCTAAAGTAAGAAAGTCATTGTCTTCAAATTTTCCTATTTTAATATCCGCAAAATTTTGTAAAAACTCTTTTGTAGGTTTTGTTAATTTTGTGTTTGTTGGAGTTCCTCCGAGTTTATCTCTAAACAGTCCAGATACTATTTCATCAAAAGCTAATACAAAACCGGTTCTTGAAGCCGGGAAATAGAAAGTTTTTTGTGAAATTTTAAAGTTAATTAATTTTTTTATTAGGTATAATAAGAAGTAATTTATAATGATATCTTCTTTATTTTGGTCTTTTTTATAGATAAATCTAATTGTTATTTTTTCATTTAGGTTGATATTATCTTTAATTTCAATATATTTTAAAATATTTTCTTCTGAATTGAATGTATTGTTTAGATGTTTAATTAACAAATTTTCTAAAATATTTTTTAACTTTTCGGTAATTTGGTAAATTTCCTTATCTACTTTAATCTCTAATTGCTTTTCTAAAATAATTTCATTTTCATTAACATCAATATCAATATTTAAATCACTCTCTTTTATTTTATTTTTATTTATATATTCAATAATTTTTTTTTGTTCAATATTTAGAGAATTTTTGATTTCTTCAAATATTTGACTATTCAAATTAAAATTATTTAGTTCATATACGGTATGGGCAACATAACTTTTATTTGTTCCGTTTTGTCCTACAAATATTGTTAACGGTTTTATTTCAAATTCTGCTTCATCTATTTTAGCTAACGTTAATTTAAACTTCACTATTTCCACCTTTTAAAAAGTTCGTTTTCGATACCGGCTAAATCAAACCATTTTCCTATTAAAAACATTTCTATATCTTCTATTTTTTCAGGCTTGTTGTAATATCCGAATACCGGAGGTGCAATTATAACATTTTGAAATCGCGAGAGTTTAAGCATATGTTCAAGATATGTTTCGCTAAAAGGCATTTCTCTTGGGGCTATTATAAGTTTTTTCTTTTCTTTTATGGCTACCGAGGCGGCGCGGGTTATAAGATTATCGGCTATTCCTACCGATATTTTTGCGAGTGTATTCATACTGCAGGGGACTATAAACGTTATATCTATTCCAAAACTTCCGCTTGCCGGAGGAGCTGCTATATCGTCGTTTAGGAAAAAGCCTTCTTCTTTTTCAAGCACTGTTTTTGCATGTTCGCTTAGTATTAGATATCTTTCGTATTTTGAAGGAATTAAATTATAAAGTTTTATTCCAAGAGATGCTCCGCTTGCACCGCTTACGCATATTAAAACTTTTTTCATTTTTTGCCTTTTTTTGTTATTATTTTAAAAATAATACATTATTTTTATGTTGAAAGGAAGAATTTGAAAAAAAGATTTTTTTTAATGTTTTTACCAGTTTTACTTTTTTCTAAAAATTTGGGTGTAGAAATTGGTTTTTCCCCGGATAGTTTTAATAAAAAATTTTTAGACGTTTTTTATGAAAAGGACACTCCCATAAAAAATCTTCCCACTTATACTACTTTGGCGCTTGGAGGGTGGAACGGGAAATACGGTTCGGGTTTTGCTGCAGTGGGAGAGGGGATAAAATTTGGAGATAAACTGTTTATAAAATGTGATATAAGTTTGTGTTATATTACACATACTACCCCTCATCTTTCTACTCATTATCAGTTTAAAGACAGAATAAGAGTGGGATATAATTTTAATGAAAATTATTCTTTATTATTTGGTTTTATTCATTTTTCAAACGGAGGTATAAAAAAACCAAACAGCGGTGAGAATTTTTTTGTTATGTGGCTTACGAAAAAGTTTTAAGTTTCACGGTACTGACTAGATAATGTTAAAAAATTTTTTTTCATTCAATGCTGACACTATTTTTGTCGATTATTTTTGCTTTAAATATCTTTTTGTTCATTTCTATTGGTATAGTATCTCCTATGTTTCCGTCTTTTAAAGCTTTTGCTTTTGAATATATCTGAATATTGGATGATGATATTATGACCGAAACAGTGGAGTTTTTCAAAACGTCCGGGGAAATTTTTGTGTTTGATTTATTTATTACGGCATTTTTCCCTATTATTTTGGAAGCTATTAGATTTTTAGGGATTTGAGAGAGGGGAGGGGAATAAAAATATCTGAATTTAACCGTTTCTTTTTTTACGTTTACCCCCGGGATTATGGGTGAGTTTTGTTTTATTATCTTTAAAGCCTTATAAACGGGGATAGTGGCTTTTATTCTTATAAAATAATATTTTTTGTCTATAAGTATATTGCCTGAGGCTGATTTTGCACAAAGCAGTATTTTTATACTTTTATATGTTTTTGGAAAAGGTTTGTTTGATGTTATAGAAATAATGTTTATTTTAGGATAGGTTTTTTTGTAAAAATTTACAATTTCCTCTTTTACCGAAGCAAAAAGAAAAAGGGGTAAAATAAGAAATATCATTTTACTAGGGCATGGTCTAAAACTTCTTCGATTCTTTTTACAGGTACTATTTCAAGACCTTCTTTTACCTCTTCAGGAATGTCGTCAAGGTCTCTTTTAAAGTTTTTTTCCGGTATTAAAACTTTTTTAATTTTTGCTTTATAAGCGGCTATTAATTTTTCTTTTAAGCCTCCTATTGGCAAAACATCCCCGCTAAGGGTAATTTCTCCCGTCATTGCCACATCGGCTTTTACTTTTTTTTCACTGAAAATACTGGCTATTGCCGTTGCCATCGTAATTCCGGCACTCGGTCCGTCTTTTGGTATAGCGCCTTCCGGGACGTGTATATGAACGTTATATTTATAATAAACAGGCTCTTTTGAACGCTCTTTCGGTTTTATTTTTTTCGTATCGATAAGAACTTTAATAAGCGTAAAAGCTATATGAGCCGATTCTTTCATAACATCACCAAGCTGTCCTGTTAAAATTACCTGTCCTTTTCCTTTATATTTTACAGCTTCAACTTTTAGTACGTCTCCTCCAACCGGTGTCCATGCAAGACCGTTTACGACTCCTATTTTGTCTTTTTTATCAACAGTTTCAGATTCGTAAAGAGGTTTGTCCAGAAATTCTTTAAGGTTTTTAAGGGTTATTCTTATCTGTTTTTCACCTTCAAGTATTTTTATAGCGGCTTTTCTCATAATTTTTGCTATTACTCTTCTTAGGTTTCTAACTCCCGCTTCTTTTGTATATTTGTCTATTATTTCTTTTAATGCCGCATCGCTTATTTGTATTTCGCTTTTTTTAAGAGAATGTTTTTTCATTTCCTGAGGAATCAGGTATCTTTTTGCAATTTCGAACTTTTCCTGCGGCGTATAGCTGCCTACAAAAATCATCTCCATTCTGTCTCTAAGAGGTGCCGGAATGGTGCTTGGGTCGTTTGCCGTTGCTATAAATAACACTTTGCTTAAATCCAAATCAAAATTAAGATAAAGGTCTCTGAAATTTGTATTTTGTTCAGGGTCTAGGATTTCTAAAAGCACGGCAGTCGGGTCTCCCCTGTATCTTGAGATTTTGTCTATTTCGTCAAGGACCATAACGGGATTCATCTGCTTGGCGTTTATAATTCCCTGCGCTATGCGTCCAGGCATTGCTCCTATATAAGTTCTTCTGTGACCTCTGAGTTCATTTACGTCTTCAAGGCCTCCAAGAGCTATTCTGACCAGGTTTCTCTCAAGGGCTTTTGCTATCGAATTAGCTAAGCTTGTTTTACCAACCCCCGGAGGTCCCACAAAACATAAAGTCGCTCCGCTAAATTCTTCTCCTCTTTTTTTGGCAAGTTCTTTTGCGGCAAAATATTCAATTATTCTTTCTTTTGGTTTTTTAAGCCCGTAGTGGTCTTTATCAAGTCTTTCTTTAAGTTCGCTTATGTCGAAATCTTCTTTTGCATAGTTGCAAAAAGGAATTTCAAGGGCCCATTCTATATAGTTTTGAGCGGTTGTCGCCTCAGCGCTGTCAGGATGCATTCTTGAGAGGCGGTCAATCTGTTTTTTTATCTCTTTGTAAGCGTCTTCTTTCATACATGGTTTTAGTTTTTCAAGTTTTTCCCTGTACTCTTTTATCTCTTCTTCAAGTTCGTTTGTCATACCGAGTTCTTGTTGGATGAGTTTTAACTGCTGTTTTAGAAGATGCTCTCTGTTTGCCTCCTGGACCTGTTCCATAACTTTTCTTGAGAGCTCGTTTTTTATTTTTATAGATTCGATTTCTTCTAAAATAAAATGAATGAGTTTTATTACTCTCTCTTTTGTATCTATTTCTTTAAAAAGCTCATACCCTTTTTCGGCAGGAAGTTTGAGCGAGCTGGCAATAATATCTACAATTCTGTTGGCATCGCTGTTTGAGTCTATTATTTTTACGAAATCTTTAGGAAAAAAAGGATTAAGTTCGCTTAAGGCTATTATATGCTCTTTTAACGTTTCAAGCAGTGCTTTTATCTCTTTTTTTGAGGATTTTACGACTTCTACCTTGTCTACTATTGCCATAGTGGGGTTTTTATCCGTTATTTCTAAAATTTTTCCTCTCTCAAGCCCCTGAAAGAGAATCTTAACCCTGCCTTCGGGCAATGTTACTTTTCTTATAATGGTTCCTATCGTTCCGTAGGTTTCCGGTTCGTCTTTTATTGATATGAAAAGTAAAGAATGGTCGTTAATAGCTTTTTGAACGGCTATAATATCTTCTTTTTTTTCAAGAAAAATAGGAATAATCATAAAAGGATATATAAGCTCTTTTTCTACTAAAACAGGAATTTCAGCAGGAAGTTCGTTGTAGTTTTCAAGTGTCATGTTTCTCCTTACCAGTAAAATATTTTTTTATACCATGGAACTACAGGTTCTTTTGAGTTTTTAGGTATTGCGGTTTTATATTGTTTTGCAGCTTTTGGTTTGTCGAGTTTTTTATAAAGCTTATATATTTTATCATCAAGATATTTTTTTGTCAAGAGAGCTTTTGCATGTATGGTGTTTACTTCGTAAATATATTTTGAAGAAGAAAAGTTTTCTTTGAAATTTTCGCATTCTTCAATAAGATTTAAAAGTTTTCCCTGGTCGGTATATGCGTTTTGATAATCAAAAAAATCGGCTTTGATTTTTTGGTATTCGCACCATGGAATTTCCTCAATGCCTGCAAATCTTTTTTCGTATTCGCCTATATAAAATTTGGCCAGTTTATATTCTTCGTTTTGCATATGGGCTAAAAAAAGGATTAAAAGGTCAGGTTTGATATAAATGGAAGAGGGATATTGAGCGTCAAGAGATAAAAACAGATTATCAGCGTCGTCAAGATTGTTATCCTGAACGGCCTTGTATATTTTTGAATGAATCGCGTTTGCCGTTAAATTAGATGCGTTTGTTAAGGATGACTTTTGAGAACATCCTATTATAAAAAGAAGTATAAAGCC
>JAMOSR010000054.1 GCA_027062985.1 Nautiliaceae bacterium | reverse complement strand
CTTTTTGAATAATATCTTTATTAAAGCCCATAACTCCGGCAGTATATTCTCCAAGCCCTACAACACAAGCGCCTGTCAAGGTTGCAAAATCCATAATAGCGTCAAAATCTTTTATATTTTCCTGAGCGTAACAGAGACAATCAGCCAAAACCAATCTACCTTCAGCGTCCGTGTTTCTAACTTCAATTGTTTTACCGTTTTTAGCTTTAAGCACATCGTCCGGTTTATATGCATTACCTCCTATCATATTTTCAGCCGCTCCTAAAATGGCATGAACCTCAACATCTTCTTTAAGTTCGCTAACTGCTTTTATTATTCCAAGAACAGTAACAGCTCCTGATTTATCGGCTTTCATAGTAACCATATAATCGGCAGGTTTTAAGCTAAGACCCCCGCTGTCATATGTAAGGCCTTTACCTACTAATACAATTTTTCTTTTTGCGTTTTTAGGTTTATAAGTAAGATGAATAAGTCTTGGCGGATGAGCGCTTGCCTTTCCTACAGCATAAAAAGCGCCGTATCCGTTTTCTCTTAACCACTCTTCATCATAAATTTTACATTCAAGTTTATTTTCTTTTGCTACCTCTTCGGCAATTGCCGCAAGTTTTGCAGGAGTAATTTCATCAGGCATTGAATTGATAATATTTCTTACAAAATTAATCGTATTTGCTCTAATTTTTGCTTCGTTAATAATTTCATCAAAATCTCTTTTTGAATTAATAGCAATTGTTTTTACAGGATGTTTTGCCTTTTGGCTTTTGTATTTGTCAAATTCATAATCCCCTAACATAAATCCTTCAAAAAAACTTAAAAGCAAATCTCTGTCTTTTGTATTAGGAGGCGTAATTTCCACACTTTCAAATTTATAGTTTTTTAAAGCTTTTATAATTTTTGCCGTAGCCGTTTTTAAGTTTTCGCTGTTTATCTCATCAATCCCTACATAAACTCTTTTTCTATCAGGCAATACCAACACTTCCCCGTCTTTCCCTTCAAATCCATACTCTTCAAACTTTTTACTTCCATTTACAACTATTTCAGCCTTTACTTGACCTTTTCCTTTAATAAATTCCATATCTACTCCTCCTCTTTTTTATTTATATACCATAAAATTCCCCATAACACTAATACGAATATAATTGAAATATACCAATGCTCTTTTGCCCATTTTAATATTTTTAAAAGTTCTTCTCCGAAATAATAAGCCGGAATAATAGTAACGCTTGCCCATACAAAAGCGGAGATTAAATTTATAATAGCATATTTTTTAGGGTCATATCCACTCACACCTATAGCCATAGGAATTATTGTTCTCATTCCGTAAATGAATCTTTGGAAAAAGATTACCCAACCGCCGTATTTTCTAAGAAGTAATCTTGCTTTGGCAAATTTTCTCCGATGAGCTTGAAGTTCTTTTAAAACCCATCTTTTATTAATACGACCGAGATAAAAATATATCTGGTCACCTATAAATCCACCTAATGCCGCTACCAATATAGCCAGCCATAAATTCATATCTCCCGTATGGGAAAGTATCCCGGCCATAACAAGACCGGTCTCTCCCTCCATTATCGACCAAAAAAATAAAATTATATAACCATACTGTTTTAAAAGATTTACTAAATTTTCTTCGCTAAAAAACTCTTTTATGGAATCTAAATCAAACCCGTAAAGAAAAATTGCAAACGAAATAATCAGTATCAACCATTTTTTCATAATATCTCTTTTTTTATGTTTTCTATAAAGTTTTTATAATTATTTAAAATTTCATTCAAATAATCTACTTTCTTAAAATTAACATTTTTAATTTTTTCTAAAGGGAATGTATTAAGCCTAAATAAAAAATCTTCCGTTTCAAAAATCATTTTTTCTTTTGCCATTTGTAAATATTCTTTTAAATTATAATTTTCTTTTTGTTTTAAAAAATAAAAATCA
>JAMOSR010000053.1 GCA_027062985.1 Nautiliaceae bacterium | reverse complement strand
TAGCCCTTGCGTATCCGTCCGCCATATGAACGGCACCTTGTTCATGTTTTGTAAGGATATGCTTAAACTTATCCTGCTTGTATATTTCATCATAAACGTTCATAATAGCCCCACCCGGATATCCGAAAACTACTTCTACATTCTCTTTAATTAAACTTTCAATTACTATTTGAGCGCCTGTTAATTTCATATATCGCCTTTTTTGCTGGAATTATAACCAATTTTACATGCTTCAATAGCAACCCCCTCTCTTACTCCGTCATCACAAACAATACATTCCTTGTATTTTGTAATTTTAAAAATCTCTTTAAAAATCATTATACCGCTTACAATCAAGTCACCTCTACCAACACCTACCAATTCTTCTCTTTTTTTCATTTCCATTTTCAGTAATTTATCCATCCAGTAATCCAAATCTTCAGGCGTAATAACAGTTCCGTTTATTTTCTCAGGGTCGTATGTTTTATAACTCATCCCTTTTTTCAAAGCCGCAATAGTAGTAGGGGTTCCGCTGCTTGCCGTAAAGATTTTTGGCTTTTTATAAGCGTTAAATACAAAATCTATAAAATCTTTAAATTTAGCCACCTCTTTTTTTACGGCGATTTTTATAGCCTCTGGCGTTTTGTATTTTTGAGTAAGAGTAACTATTCCTATTTTATAACTTTTTGAAACCAGGTCATTTTTATGTTTTAAAATAAGCTCGGTACTCCCCCCGCCGATATCCACCAAAAAGAAATTTCTAGAATCATAACCACATTTTTCCAAACAGTTTTCAACAGCAATGGCTACATATTTAGCTTCTTCCTGAGAAGAAATTATCTTAAACTCAACCCCTGTGGACTCTTTTATTTTTTTTATTACTTCATCTTTGTTTTTTGCCGCTCTTAGTGCTTCAGTAGCTACCGCTATAATTTTATCATCAAATCCGATTTTCTCTTTTGCTTCATTTATCGCTTCAATTATTCTCTCAACTGCCTCAGGTGAGATTTCCTTTGTTTCTACAAGTTTATCGGCCGTTTTAATTATCTTTTCATATTCGGCAACTTTTTCGTTTTTTTCACAATCCCATTTAACTACTCTTATCGTATTACTTCCCAAATCAATTGCTATCATACTACTCCCTTACCTGTCCGTCACCTAAAATTTTATATTTGTAGGTTGTTAAATCATCAATTCCCATAGGACCTCTTGCGTGAAGTTTGTTCGTAGAAATCCCAACTTCAGCTCCAAATCCGAAAACTCCACCGTCTGTAAATCTTGTAGATGCGTTTACATAAACACACGCACTGTCAACTCTGTTTAAAAATTCTTCCGCAGCTTTATAGTTTTCAGTTACAATCGCATCACTGTGACCTGAGCCGTATTTTTCTATATGCTCTATAGCATCTTCAAAATTATCCACAACCCTGATTGAAAGAATTTTATCAAGATATTCCGTATGCCAGTCTTCTTCGGTTGCAGGTTTTATATCGATATATTCAAGCGTAATATCACATCCCCTAAGCTCAACCCCTTCACTCTCCATCATCTCTTTAATTACAGGTAAGAATTCTCCCGCTATTTTTCTATCCACAAGAAGAGTTTCCATCGCATTACAAACGCCTGGTCGCTGAACCTTTGCGTTAAGAGCGATTTTCGCTCCTTTTTTTAGGTCCGCATCTTCATGTATATAAACGTGACACAAACCTTTATCATGTTTTACAACAGGAACTTTTGCGTTTTCGCTTACAAATTTAATTAACCCTTCTCCTCCTCTTGGAATAATTAAATCTACGTATTTATCCTGCTTTATAAGCCATTCAACCCCGCTTCTGCTGTAATCAGGAAGAAGTGTAATCATATCTGCTGGAAGTTTATTTTTTTCAAGAACCCATCTTAATATTTCAATAATTACGGCATTTGAATGAAACGCTTCTTTTCCTCCTTTAAGGATACACGCATTACCGCTCA
>JAMOSR010000052.1 GCA_027062985.1 Nautiliaceae bacterium | reverse complement strand
AATTAAATATTAATTCAAAATTAAGGAGGGGTTATGGGAAGAATTTACGGAAGAGTTGAAAGTGTTGAGGATGTAAGAAGAATTAACTGCATCATTAGAGATGAGATGTTAAATGTTGAGAGTGCGGCTGAGCTTACAGACCTTAAAAAAAGAAGTGATTATTTATGTACTCTTACTTATTCTCCTTTTTGGCAAAAAAAATTCGGAGATAAAATAGAAGAATTAAGAGAAGCTGCGATTGAAGAAAACAGGGCTACTGTAAAAACAGCCAATTACATGGCAAAATATAAAAAATTCGATAGAAGTTACGAACCTTGGAAAAAAGAGATAAATATAGAAGAACAGCTAAAAGAGATTCCAAATCAGGTGGTGGAAGAACTTACAAATTCTATATTTTCACTTCAAAAAAGTGTTGAAATACTTGAAGAGCTTAGAAAAAGTTTTTGTGATATAAGAAAAGCTATGGTTTTATGTGAAAATGTGGAGTGTCTTGATAGACTTAAAAAAGCGGTAGATATCTTATCTACCCTGCCTTATCTTGAAAGTTTTAAGGTTCATTTTGATGAAGGATTGCTAGGAGTAATAGATAAACTTATTAATGAAGAAAAAGAGCGTTCGGTAAAACTTGCCAATATTATTGCGGAAGTTAACGGATGGGATAGATTTTATCAGTCTATAAGCGATGAGGATTTTGAAACCACAGCCGAAGAGTATTTAAGAAAATTACTTGAGGAAGAAGAAAAAGCTTCAACTTATATTCCTACAGAAGTTAAATATAAAGGCGGTGCAAAAGTGTTATGGCTTGTTTATTATCATCCTGGAAGAAAAAGAGAATACGCAAAAAGGCTCTATTTCCCAGCAGATGCTTTTGATATAAAAGTAGAGGGTCCTGGGGAATTTAAAAACAAATTTGGAAATAAAGTATACGGTATAAAAATAACTTATAAAATGACAATAAAACCGACTACAATTCATGTAAGAGGAAAAGAAATTCATCTTCCTGAGAGAGTGGTTACAAAAACAAAAATAGTTCCAATTCCTGAAATAGCCCAAGATATAAGAATAGTTGAAGAAAAACCGGAAAGCGCGATGGATATCGCTTAATTTCTTCCGGTTGTTTTATTGGCAAAATACGCACTAAAGAAAGTAAAATAAGTAATAATCGTAGTTGCTGCTACTAAAATTGGAATAATCAATAAAGACAAATTCGGATTTAAAACAATATTAGGAAAAATTACGAAAATATAAGTGAAACTCATAGCAGAATATATAAAGAGTATAACAATACTCCATACTATATAAATAATAAAATATTTTAAATTAAACGTTTTTATCCAATATTGAAAATCTATCAAAGATAAGATTATAGAAACAAATGCTCCCTTAAAACTGTTTTTGCCAAGGGCCTCTCCAAGTTTTCCTAAAAATACATAAGAAAAAAATAGTAGATAAATGGAATAAAATCCAAGTAAAATCTGTGTAATAACAGGTGAGGAGGATACCGCTACAAAAAAAGAGTGGGGATTTGCCAATATATATAAAGAATTTGTAAACTGTAAAATCAAAAAGAAAAATATAAACCAAAAAGCTGAGATTAAAATACTTCCTAACATTATTCCAGCAGCAGTAGGAAAGAAATGAAACAGCATTGTTGAAACGTCGTTTTTTTTCAGATTTTCAAAATACTCTTTTTCGTCTTTTGAATGTTTTACAAGATAGATTAAGAAAGCCCCTATGCTAAGGTAAAGCAGTTTTTCTAAAATAAGTACGGTATATCCTATAAAAGGATAAGGTTCAAGCAACGTAAATATGGATATAATCAGCACTACAATAAAAAATTTTTTCCACTCCGCAACAGTGGTAAAAGTATATTTAAAAACTTCTTTCATTTTGTAAACCTTTTTTTGATACAATTTTATCAAGTTAAATGAAAAAGGGAGTAGATGAAAAAGGTATTTATACTTTTTTT
>JAMOSR010000051.1 GCA_027062985.1 Nautiliaceae bacterium | reverse complement strand
CCAATCATTACCATCAATGAGGCCGATGAAATTATTACAATTCTTGAAAAATTAGGCTCAAAATATGATAATATTACAGTTCAGGTAAAAAATTCGTTTTCTTTTCCTTCAAGCATTATAGCTGAACTTGAAAAACTAAAAGACGAAGGAAAGACTATAAAAATAATCGTTAGTGACGATATAATTTACGAACTTTTTAAAAACCTTAATTTAGATAAAATTTTTGTAGTAAAGGGATAAAATGCATTCCATTATAAAAGACTTTAACTTAAAACTTTTAGGTGTAAATATTATTACATCCGCGGTTTTATTGTTATATACATATTTTACGGATTCCAAAGCTTTCTTAGAAACGGCAATAGAGCATATTATCGTAGCTGTTGTTATTCAAATCGCGGCTTATTATTTACTGAAAATTTACGTTATAAAACCCATTCGGGAATTTATAGAAATTTCTAAAGAAATAAGCGAAGGAGACGGGGACCTTACCAAACAGATAGAAATAAAACAGCAAAACGAAATAAAACTTGCCGCAAATTACATTAACAAATTTATATCCAACGTAAGGAAAATTATTATAGACGTTCAGACACTTTCATCCAATATTACCACAAACGCCCTTAAGTTAGAAGAAATTACAAAAGAATTAAAACACACCATCAAAGAAACGGATAAAGAAGCAAATTCAATATCGGAAATATCAAATTCACTTTCAAAACATCTAGATAAAACGGAAGAATCGGTAACATCAACAACAAAAACGCTTATGGAAACTTCTAAATTTTTAGAAAAATTTGCTCTTGAACTAGATAACGCAATCGAAGAAATAACAGCCATCAATTCTAAAGAACAGGAACTAAATAACCTTCTTAACAACCTCAACGCTCAAACGGAGGAAATTAAAAATGTTTTAAAAATTATAAGTGACATAACCGAACAAACGGAACTTTTAGCCCTTAACGCGGCAATTGAAGCGGCAAGAGCAGGCAAACATGGAAGAGGATTTGCCGTAGTAGCGGATGAAATTAGAAAACTCGCAGAAAAATCAGGAGAATCTTTAATATATATAGAAAAAATAGTTAAAACAATTACTAAAACAATAGAAAACACCAATAAAGAAATATCCCAAAATTCCGAAAAAATGAACCACCTTGCAAAAAACACCCAAAATATTCAACTTGACTTAAAAGGAATTTTGGAAATGAATAAAGAAAACATAGAATACGCCAAAATTGCAACCAAAAACGTAACTATTATGGCTCATAACTCAAAACAGTTAATCGAACACTCTCAAAACCTTACAAATATTTCTTCAAAAAACTTAGGAATAGCAAACGCTATAGAAAATGTGGCAAATTCCCTAAAAGAAAAACTTTCATCTCTAAAAGAGATAATTTCAAAATTTAAAACTTGATTTTTTCAATTCTCACCACTCTGTTTCCTTTTTTTACCACTCTTACCTTTTCACCTACTTTTAAATCGACACCTTTTACTACAACGGCTATATTATTGCCGTTTTCAAGTCTTATAAAAACTTCCTGAGCATTTGCTTTATCTATTTCTCTTCCAGCAAAAGCACCGGCTATTCCGCCTATTAAAGCCGAAACAAGACGTCCTTTTCCCCTGCCCATCATACTTCCAAGCACTGCACCGCTGTAAGCTCCTATTACAGCCCCGCTCCCGTCGTCTTTTATAACAACATTTTTAATATCCTCCACTATCCCTTCTTCATAGGATAAAACAGAATTAACATCGTTTAAAGCAACTTCGTTTGAATTATACATTTTTGTACATCCCGCGTTAAAAATCAAAAAACATCCGCATACTGCCGCTAAAAATCTTTTCATACCCGCTCCTTTATATTATTATACCAAAGCACAAAACATCTCTTACATTTATCTTTTCTTGGCACTGACTAAATACACTCAACAAGAGTGCAAATTTTTTAACACTTCGAAAAAGCTAAAAAGTGCAAAC
>JAMOSR010000050.1 GCA_027062985.1 Nautiliaceae bacterium | reverse complement strand
AAACATTATAGAAAAAGACGAAGAAATAGAAAAGAAATACAGGGACTACTTAGAAGCTTTAAAAAGAAGATGATTCATAAGCCACCACGTAATCGCTTGAAGATATTATTATATCCGTTGAAGGGTCTATAATTTTTAAATTTACGTAAACGGCGTTTTTAGCAACCGAATATACTCCCGCCACAACATAATTGACTTTTATTTTATCGGCTATGTCTTTAACATCCCTGCTTAACATAAACTCTCCGTTTTTTCTTTTTACAAACACCGTTTTTGAAAATTTAAGCTCTTTTACCTTAATACCCTCGTTTACCAAAGCGGCGCTTATCTGTTCGCTAAGCGTTCTTCCAAGTTTTGAGGATTTTTTTAAATCGTTAATATTTGCCACCGTGGCAACGATAACTGTATCGTCTTTTTTTAAAGAGGCTTTTCTTACCAGCTCTTTTACAGCGTTTTTATTTTTATAAGAGAGTTTATCCAAAAAACTCCCGCTATATACACATCCCGTTATAAAAACCAATATCAAACCCAAAACCAATTTTTTCATCTACTCTCCTTTAACATTCAAAACAGCGCATTTTTGGAGAGCGTATATGTTTTTATCGCTTTTTTTAATATTAAAAATTCTGTTAACGCCCGATATATATCTGTTGTCGTCATACAAAACGGCATCAATATTTATTTCGTCAAAATAAGAATTTTCTTTTTCAATCAAATCAACGTTTACAAAAAGAGTATCCGCACCAAAAGGAGCCGTTTTTACATCAACTCCCATATTTACAAATTCATCTCTTAAAAGCTTTAAAAACACTCTTTCAAAAGGCGTCTTAGCATCCGAAACGGCAGGTTCTATATAAATAGATGTATTGTTTATATCTTTTGAAATTTTTCTTGCCATATCTTTAGCGATATATTTCCATTCAGAAGCGTTTTGTATAGTATCTTTATTAAAACCCTGTTTTACAGAAGAAGCACATCCAAGTATCAATAACCCGAAAACAAAAACTATAAAAATTTTTACTCTTGCCATCTAAACTCCTTTAAAAACGTTAAAAACTCATCTTTTGGCATAGGTTTTCCAAAATAATACCCCTGAATATAATCGCAATTATTTTCTTCCAAAAACTTAAGCTGCTCTTTCGTTTCAACCCCTTCTGCTATAATTTTTTTTCCAAGAGAATGCCCCATTGAAATAATGGCTTTTGAAATGGAAACATCTTCCTCATCATCAGGCAAATCTTTTATAAACGCCCTGTCGATTTTTAAAGCGCATATAGGAAGTTTTTTTAGATAAGCCAAAGAAGAATAACCTGTTCCGAAATCGTCTATTTCAAATCTTATTCCAACGGCGTTTAGCTCTTTTATGTTTTTTAACAGTATTTCAAGATTTTCCATCAAAACACTTTCCGTAACTTCCAAAATCACATTTGAAGGGGAAATTGAATATTTTTCTATTAAATCCAAAACTTCCTTATAAAAATTAAGGTGAACCTGTTTTGCAGACACGTTTATGGATATGGGAATATTTAATTTTTCTTCTTTTATAAAACTGAAAACCTTATCCATAACCATTGCACCTACTTCTTTAATGAGCCCTCTTTCTTCTAAAATAGGTATGAATTTAAAAGGAGGAACAATTTCACCGTTTTTTATCCACCTAATAAGAGCTTCCGCGCCAAAAACCCTTTTTTCTTTTATATCGACTATAGGTTGATAAAACACGCAAAATTCATCTTTTTTAATAGCCTCCACCAGTTCGCTTTCAAGGTTTAAACTCTCAAGAGTGCTCTGTTGCAGACTTTTTGAAAAAAATTCTATTCCTTTCCCCCTTTTTTTTGCTTCTTTTAAAGCGGCTTCGGCACTTGCGAATAAAACTTCTTTTGTTGTTCCGTCATAAGGAAAAAACGCCGCTCCTATACTTAAAGTTACCAGAAATTTTTTATTTTCTATTTCAAAAATAAACTCAAAATCCTTTAAAACGCTTGTAATCCTGTATATAGCCTCCTCTTTACTTTTAACGTTATATAAAAATAAAGCAAACTCATCTCCCCCCACTCTTGCTAAGATATCTTTGTTTTTTAATATCTTTTTAAGCTCGGAAGATATCTGTGAAAGAACAATATCCCCAGCCCAAAATCCTACAGCTGAATTTATGGTTTTAAAATTGTTTATATCCACAATTGCCAACATCCCCTGCTGGTCTTTTTCTTTAAGAATACTTAATAGCGATTCAAGTTCTTCAAAAAAATATCTTCTGTTTGGAAGAGAGGTCAATACGTCATAATAAGCCAGATAATCGACATCTTCTTTTCTTGAGAGCGTAACTATTCCAAAGCCTATATCATGGGCTATCTGTTTTAAAAGAGTGATTTCATCCTCATCAAATTCCTTACCTTTATAATAAACCACCAATACCGCCGTTATTTCTTTATGGGAAACGACTGCCGAAATAGCGTTTTCTTCTTTAAAAATAGGAATGGTAATTTTATTAAAAAAAGCCTTTTCCTCTTTTTGAAGATTACTCTCTTTTAAATAAGAATGTGTTATAAGTTCTTTTATGTTTTTTTGTTTAAACACCCTGTTTTTTAGAGTCTTAGCAAATGTTTCATTTTCTCCAAACCATGCCACCGGGACTATATTCTCACCCCTTAGCTCTCCTATCCATGCAAAGTCAAAATGTCCTTCTTTAACCAAAATTTCACAGCTTAGGGAAAAAACTTCCTCTTTATTTACGGCTCTTATAATAAGTTCGTTAATTTTGCTTAAAACCTTATAAAGCCTTAAAAGATTTTTTAATTTAAGCTCAAATTCCACTCTGTTTTTTATATTTGAGGCTATAAGTCTTTTATATTTTTTGTTGTTAATTTCGAATTCTTTAATATGCAGTTCTACGGGAATAAGTTCATGGTTTTTTAAATAAACGATTTTATTTTCTATATCCTCAAAAACAAAATCCTTAATATTTCTGCCTATTACATCATTTTTTGAGAGAGAAAGCCATTCAAAAAAAGTCTTATTGGCCTCTTGAATATTTCCCTCTTCATCTATAACAACAACGGCTTCTTTAATGGAATCTAAAACATCTTTAAAATTCCCTACCAAATTTTCTAAAAGCTCTAAAAATTTTTGATAAATCTTATCTTTTTTATCATCGGGAAGAGAAATTTCTTCCAGATGTTTTTTAAATAAAGATTTTATCGTCTCTATTATTTTATTCGTAACCATACTTAAAACTTATTTTTTTCCACGTTTTTAAGCATAGTTTCGGCCATTTGACTTACCTCCTCGGCTACAACGTCAACTTCTTCTACATTTTTTTCCATTAACTGAGTTTTATTGTTAACGTCTTCGACTTTACTTGTGACAGTTGCAATCTCCTCGGTCTGTTTCATAATAGCCTCGCCTATATTCGTAATAGACTGCGTAAGAAGATTAATGTTTGCGTCAATTTCGCTTAAACTTTTTTGAGTTTTTTCGGCAAGTTTTCTAATTTCATCAGAAACTACCGCAAATCCTCTTCCATGTTCCCCGGCCCTTGCCGCTTCTATTGCCGCGTTAAGAGCCAAAAGATTAGTCTGGTCTGCGATTTCCTGAATAACATTTACGACATTTTTAATATCATGAGACTGTTCTACCACGGTTTTTGTCTGATTTGATATTTCAAAAATTTCGTTGTTAAGCTGCTGCATGATACCTGCGACTTCGTTTAATTCCTGGCTTGCTTCTATTGCCGCCTGTTTTAAAGCATCCATTTTCTCTTTTAAAATTCTTGCTTTTTCACTTAAAATTTCTCCGTTTTCTTTATTTGTTCTTAAAATATCCACCATCGTATCAAGCACGTTGTTTATAGCGATTTCAACTTTTCCTATCGCGTTTTGAATTCTTTTTGTAAAATCCCTTTTCATAGCGCTGTCAAGAACCACAACCGTTTTATTGATATCTTCACCCACTATTTTTTCAAGTGCGTCTTGCATTTCGTTAAATATTATTCTCACTTTTTCCAAATCAGGGTTTGCGGCCTGTTCTACAACCCTTCCTTTTAACACTCCTCTTTTCATTTTTTCAACTTCTCTCATAAGCCCCTGAATCATTAACGCGTCCTGTCTTAAGCCTTCTTCTATTTTGGCTATGTTTTGATTAATAACCTTTGCCATAAGACCTATTTCGTCTTCGCTGTCTATTTCTATAAGTTTAGCGCTGCTTGTTTCCCTGTTTAGGAATCTGAAAAATTCAAGAATTCCTTCTTTAAGTTTTTCTGTAGATTCCATTAAATCTTTTGCTATAAAGATTGCAAGAAGTATAACGCCTATTACTATTAAAACGGTTATTACGCTTACCGTAATTAAAAATTTAAGAGTGTCAGAATACTCTTCTTCGGTCATTTTTATAAGTTTTTCAGCAATTCTGTCCGCTATTTTTTTAATGGCGTCTATTCTTTCGCTTGCAAGTTTTATCCATTCTTCTGTAGTAAAATTAATATATGTTTTTGTTTTGCTAAGCTCTTTAAAAGCGTTAATAGCCGGCCGGTCGTTTACTTTTACCACTTTATCAAGCTGTTTTATGGACATATTTTTAGACCACGCTTCCACTACCCTAGGAAGTCCCTGATAGTATTTTGTAAAGACCTCTTTTATTTTATCAAGCTCTTTAGCTTCTCTTTGAGTCACTCCCATAGATTTTATTCTGTCTATAAGCTCAAGAAGCTTGTGATAAGCTTTGTTAACGTTAGCTTCATATTTAGGTTTTCCCCTTAAAACGTAATTTTTAAAATTATGAATAAGCCCACCGTATCCTACTGTTTCTTTCATAGAAGAGACAATTTGCTGTTTTACAGGCAGATTGCCAAAAGTCTCCCTTATTTTCTCAACTTTAGCTTCATATGCGGCTATTTCCCTTGCAATTTCCGGTAAATCTTTTAACAACATTTTTTGAGCGTTAACCACCGAATACCATTCGACTATTATATCGTTTCTTAGTTTTCCGGTGCTTAAAAGATAAGCAAGATACGCCCTTTCTTTTCCGGCATATTCGCTCAACCATAAAACTTCAAAAAATTTATTCACCCCTTCAATAATATTTTGATTAACATTATATTTAAGCAATTCGTCTTTTGATAATAAAAATATCCTGTTAACGTTAGAGAAATATTTAATTTCATCTATAACGTCTATTTGCAGGTTATCTATTTTGTTTCTTATATCGTTCAAATTTTTTAATTCATTAAAAGCTTTTTTATAATCTTTATATATTTGAGCATCAATTTTAGCAATATTGTGATTTTTAATATAGTTTTTAAGCTTTCTTAAAGCAATATCCGTTTTTCTTCGCTGGGCGTCAAGTTCGGCTCTGAATTTCTCACCTCTGTCTGCAATATAAGCCGCTGAAAGCCCTCTTTCTTTTTGAAGCTCAACCAAAAGATTTGGCATATATTCAGCGCTCATAACTAAAACTTTTTTAAAATCTTTACCTTTCTTAAACTGATTGTAAGTATCATAAATAAGATACCCGGCCAATATCACCAAAAACGTAAGCGGCACCCCTACCAGCAGCATTAATTTTTGCCTAATACTCAGCTTTTTTAACATCCTAATCCTTTTTTTTTATTATTTTAACCAAATTTTGAAAAATTTAATATATAATTCATTAAAAAAAGGGTTAAAAATGTTTAGTAAAAGAATAGAAAAACTCTCCCCCTCACTTACAATAGCGATTTCCCAAAAAGCAAGAGACTTAAAGGCGGCGGGAAGGGATGTTTTGGCATTCAGCGCCGGAGAGCCTGATTTTGACACTCCCGAAATTATAAAAAAAGAAGGTATAAAAGCAATAGAAGAAGGTTTTACAAAATATACGGCGGTTGCCGGAATTCCAGAAGTAATAGAAGCCGTAAGAGTAAAACTAAAAAAAGATAATAACTTAGACTATTCCCATGACGAAATTATCGTGAGTAACGGAGCAAAACAGAGTCTTTTTAATATTATGGCTTCTCTTATAGACGAAAGAGACGAAGTTATTATCCCGGCACCTTACTGGGTTACGTATCCGGAAATTGTAAAATACCACGGAGGAGTACCGGTTAGCATAATGACGGATGAAAGTACGGGATTTAAAATAACTCCTGAGATGTTAAAAAAGGCAATAACTCCAAAAACAAAAATGTTAATTATAACTACTCCTAGCAATCCTACAGGAGCGGTATATACAAAAGAAGAGCTTGAAGCCTTGGCGGATGTGCTTAAAGGAACGGATATATGGGTTGTAAGCGATGAAATGTATGAAAAACTTATTTATGACGGAGAGTTTACGGCAACGGCGAGTATTAATAAAGACATGCTCCAACGAACCATTACGGTAAACGGTCTTAGCAAATCCCACGCAATGACGGGATGGAGATTTGGATATTGTGCCAGCAAAAATAAAGAACTTGTCAAAAATATGATAAAACTGCAGTCCCAAAGCACGTCAAACGTAAATTCTATAACCCAAAAAGCGGCTATTCCCGCCCTTCTTGGAAAGGCCGATAAAGATGTGGAAAACATGAGAAAAGAATTTCAAAAAAGAAGGGATTATGTT
This sequence comes from Nautiliaceae bacterium, assembly GCA_027062985.1. Classification (GTDB taxonomy): domain Bacteria; phylum Campylobacterota; class Campylobacteria; order Campylobacterales; family Nautiliaceae; genus Caminibacter. Next base: position 1,791 of record JAMOSR010000050.1, on the reverse strand, counting down.
TATGAAGCGTTTAATAAAATCCCGGGGCTCTCGGCTGCAAAACCGGCGGGAGCGTTTTATATTTTCGTAAACCACAAAGAAATTATGCCTAAATCTATGAATTTCGCATTAACGCTTCTTGAAGACAAAGGCGTAGCTGTGGTCCCGGGAATTGGTTTTGGAAGTGAGGGATATTTCAGATTTTCATTCGCAACCGATTTGGAAACCATAAAAGAAGGAATAAAAAGAATAGAAGAATTTATAAAGGCTCTTTAATGATAAGACATGTGGTAATTTTTGAGTATAATACCAATCCCCAAAATAAATCAAACATTTATTTTGGGGAAAAGATAAAATAGTTTCTACTTATTAGTTTTTTTCATTTCCCTAAATACGTATAAAGAGGCTATTACAATAACCCCTCCAAGCAAAACAAGGCTTCCATACGCAACCTCTTTATGGGCTGACTCTCCAGCCCCGAAAATATATCCTATCATCAGCATAAATCCAACCCATATAAGATTTGCCGAAAAAGTCAGAGGAATAAACCAGCGAAGAGGCATATGGGAAAGCCCCGCCGGAATAGAGATATACTGTCCAAGACCAGGAGTTAAGGGAGCTAAAAAAGCCGAAATTTTTCCATGTTCTTTCCAAAATTTAGTAACTTTTTTAATAACGGGCTTGTCTTTTAAAAATCTGTTTACTATCCATTTTGCCAAAAAATAATTAATTAACGCCCCGCTTAAACTGCCCAACGCCCCGCTAAACCACAAAAGCAAAAGATTTTTTTCCCCTTTTGCGGCAAGGTATCCTGCAGGCAGCAAAACAAGTTCGCTTGGCACCGGAATAAACGTACCTACCAAAAGCATATAAAAATAAACTCCTATATATCCTATAGAATTTGCAAAATTAACCAAAACATCTATTATATGCTCAAGCATTTAATAACCTATAAATCAAATTCCGCTATAACAGGAACATGGTCTGAAGGAGTGGGTTTTCTTTTTCTTCTAACGGATGTCAATATTTCTATATTTCTGAACTTTTCAAAAAGAGGCTTTGTAACCAAAATATAATCAAGTCTTAAACCTTCGTTTTTATACACGGCCGCCCCTCTATAATCATAAAATGTAAAAACTTTTTCGTTTGGATATACTTTTCTTATTATATCGATAAACCCTATATCCAAAAATTTAGACATAATAGCTTTTTCTTCGGGGAGATGCGTTACTTCCCCCTCCCAAATAACCTCATCCCAAACATCAAGCTCGGTATGGGATATGTTAAAATCTCCACATATCAAAACTTTGTCTTTACTTAAATCAAACCTTTTAAGCCACTCAAAAAGCTTATCGTAAAAATACATTTTATACTCAAACCTCTCCCCGTAGTTATCCCCAAGAGGAGCATAAATATTGATAATATGAACTCCGTTTATAAATGTATAAACAAACCTCGGCTCGTTAAGTTCTCCATCAAACCCTTTTTGAAATTCATCTATAGGGTATTTTGAGCAGGTGGCAACCCCGTGAAGCCTTTTTTGTCCATGGACAACACACTCAAAATTTCCGTCAATTACAGGAAATTTTTCATTTTCAACCTTAATCTCCTGCAAACATAAAACATCTATATTATATTCATTTACAAGACTTTGAACAATTTCAAGCCTGCTTCTTATGGAATTTACATTAAACGTACAAACTTTCATAGTCCCATTTTTCCGGGATTTAAAATTCCGTTAGGGTCAAAAGCCTCTTTTATTCTTCTAAACAGGTTAAGTTCAGCCTCGCTAAAAGCTATTTTCATAAAAGG
>JAMOSR010000049.1 GCA_027062985.1 Nautiliaceae bacterium | reverse complement strand
TAAACCATTTTTTATATCTTTTTGGTTCGTTTTGAGGGAGATTTCCGCGCATCGGAAAAGAGGTTTTCGGTAAAAGAAGAGTATCTTTATAATCCATCGAAGTTTTCCTTTTTTACAGGGTATTATACCAAAATTATTCTATATGGGTTACCACTTTTACGATATTAGGGTCGGCAAAATAATCACCCTCTTTCCCATCGTAATCAAACTGCGATAAAATATCTCTTATAATATTTAACCTTGCTCTTTTCTTATCGTTTGCATCCACTATAACCCATGGAGCATAAGGAGTAGATGTAGCGGCAAACATATCCTCTTTTGCCTTTTGATAATCTTCATAATGTTCGTAACTTTTCCAGTCAAGAGGAGAAAGTTTCCATTTTTTAAGAGGGTCTTTTTCTCGTGATTTTAATCTTCTATACATTTCTTCTTTTGTTATATCCAGATAATATTTAAAAAATTTTATCCCGTCATCAATCAAAAGCTCTTCAAATTTAGGACACTGTCTCATAAATTTAAGATACTCCTCTCTTGTACAAAATCCCATAACTCTTTCTACCCCAGCTCTATTGTACCAACTTCTGTTAAAAAAAACCATTTCACCGCCTGCAGGAAAATGAGGAACGTAACGTTGAAAATACCACTGTGTTTTTTCCCTGTCACTTGGTTTATCAAGAGCAACGCTTCTTGCAAATCTAGGATTTAAATGCTCTAAAATTCTTTTAATAGTCCCGTCTTTACCGGCGGTATCCATTCCTTCAAAAATGGAAAGCATTCTTTTGTTATTGTTTCGAATCCATGTTTGAAGTTTTACAAGCTCGATTTGAAGCTTTAAAAGTTCTTTTTCATAAAACTTCTTTTTTAATCTTCCCTTTTTATTAAATACTTTATTTTTAGGAAGGGAATATTCTGGTAATTTAGAAATATCTAAATGGTGCATATCAAACTCCTTTTTTTGGTTATAATTATTATATCAAAAGGAGTCGAATATGGATATTATTTTTGTAGGAAAAGAGTGGAAATTTAAAAAAGCGCTTCAAGAAGAGCTGTTTAGATACATAAATTACAACGCTTTAACGTACCTTGATACATTTGATATAAACTTCAATCCCAAAAACGAGACGTTAATAGTAACCTCTCAAAAAACATATCCATTAGTAGCCAGAATAATAGCCAGACTGGTAAATCAAAACCTTATAATAAAAGATGACTTTTTAGTACCGGAAAACGCAAAATTTTCAAAAAACAGTTTCTTAGTCAAGATAAATGAAAAAAACATAAACGTTATTTTACTTGAAGATACCGTCCCAGAAATTTTTATTATCACTCCCGAATATGAAGAAATAAACGTTTTCAGATTTGATAAAGACACTGCTTTAATGTTTTTAGAACCGATTCTCCATGCTCACAAATTAGACTTTACCGTTATAGAAAATGAAGGAAACTTTTTACAGATTTTTACCGAACCCCTCGAAAAAAATATAAAAAAAGAGATAATAAACTCTATTCCTTACGTAATATTTGGCAATATATTCGAACATATAATCAACACACTTCCTCCCCAAAAAATAACATTTGCCGAAAGCTGTACAGGAGGGCTTATAGCTTCAAACCTTACTAAAATAAGCGGTTCAAGCAGATGTTTTGACGGAAGTGTAGTCAGCTATGCAAACAGAATAAAAGAAGAATGGCTGGGAGTCTCACGTCAAACACTCGAAAAATACGGAGCTGTCAGCGAACAGACCGTTAAAGAAATGCTTTTAGGAGCTATAGAAATATCAAAAGCAAATTACGCAATAGCCGTTAGCGGAATAGCCGGACCCACAGGCGGTACTCCAAATAAACCGGTAGGCACCGTTTATATCGGGGTAGCGGACAGAAAAAGCCTTAAAGTAGAGCTTTATCATTTCAAAGGAGACAGAAATTATATTCAATATAAGGCTATGATGAACGGAATAAGAATGTTTATAGACTTTAGCCAACTTTATAGTAAAATTTCATAAAAAAGGT